>CAYTWJ010000096.1:0-9933 GCA_964442055.1 uncultured Rhodospirillaceae bacterium
GCGCCTCGCTGCTCTGGGTCGGCTGGTTCGGCTTCAACGCCGGCTCGGCGGTCGCCGCGGGCGGGCGCGCCGGCATGGCGATGGCGGTGACGCAGATCGCCACCGCGGCCGCAGCGCTGGCCTGGATGTTCTGCGAGTGGGCCATGCGCGGCAAGCCGAGCGTGCTCGGCATCGTCTCGGGCGCGGTGGCCGGCCTGGTCGCCATCACGCCGGCTTCTGGCTTCGTCATGCCGGGCGGGGCGCTGATCATCGGCATCGCCGGCGGCGTCGCCTGCTATTTCGGCGCGACCGTGCTGAAGAACCTGATCGGCTACGACGACTCGCTCGACTGCTTCGGCGTGCACGGCATCGGCGGCATGATCGGCGCCGTCCTGACCGGCGTGTTCGCGGTCGGCGCCCTGTCGGCGACCGCCGATTCGCCGCAAGGGTTGCAGGGCCTGCTCGAAGGCAACGCCGCGCAGGTCGTGACACAGGTCTACGGTATCGCGGTGACGATCGTCTATTGCGCCGTCGTCAGCTTCATCATCCTCAAGGTCGTCGACCTGGCGGTCGGCCTCAGGGTGGAGGAGACCACCGAGCGCGACGGCCTCGACATCGCGTTGCACGGGGAGACGGTGCAGTAATCACCGTCTCGCCTGCCGGGGCGGGAGAAGGGGGCGGACCACCGCCCCCTTTCTCTTTCGCGACGCCGGCCTAGAATCGCGGCGTGGATCGCTTCGTCGCCGTCGATTTCGAGACCGCCGCCTACCGTCGCGACAGCGCCTGCGCCATCGGCCTGGTCGCCGTCGTCGAGGGCCGGGTCGTCGACCGCTTCTACAGCCTGATCCGGCCGCCGCGCCCCGACTTCGCCTTCTCCTGGCTGCACGGCATCACCTGGGACGACGTGCGCGACCAGCCCGCCTTCGCCGATTTGTGGCCGGAGATCGCCGCGCGGCTCGAGGGCGCCGCCTTCATCGCCGCCCACAACGCGCCCTTCGATCGCGGCGTCATGGCCGAATGCTGCGCCCGCGCCGGGCTCGCGCCGCCGAGGCAACGCTATGTCTGCACGGTGCGGCTGGCGCGTGCCGTCTGGGGCCTGCGCCCGGCCCGGCTGCCCGACGTCTGCCGCCACCTCGCCATTCCGCTCAACCACCACCACGCCGACGCCGACGCCGAGGCCTGCGCGCGCATCGTCATCGCCGCGCTCGAGGACGGCGCGGCGCCCTGATCGCGCGGGGGCTTGCCCCGATATATTTTAAGTATAAAATAATTTGCCGTGCGCTGGCGCGCTGAAGAGCGGAGGCGGCGATGAAGATCACCATCGTGGGTGGCGGCCCGGCCGGGCTCTATTCCGCCCTGCTGATGAAAAAAGCCAATCCCTCCCATGACATAACGATCTTCGAGCGCAATCGCCCCGACGACACCTTCGGCTTCGGCGTGGTCTTCTCCGACGAGACCTTGAGCCAGTTCCTCGGCCAGGACGCCGAGACCCACCGCGAGATCATCGACAATTTCGCCTGGTGGGACGAGATCGACGTCCGCTTCGGCGGCGAAGTGATCCGCTCCGGCGGCCACGGCTTCTGCGGCATCGCCCGCAAGAAGCTGCTCGCCATCCTGCAGCGGCGCTGCGAGCGGCTCGGCGTCAAACTCCGCTTCCAGACCGAGGTCGCCGATTTCGACGCGCTGAAGGCCGGTTGCGACCTCCTGGTCGGCGCCGACGGCATCAACAGCCTGGTGCGCGAGCGCTGGAAGGACCGTTTCCGGCCGAGCTTCGACTGGCGGCGCAACAAGTTCGTCTGGCTCGGCACGACCCTGCCGCTCGACACCTTCACCTTCATCTTCCGCGCCAACGAGCACGGCCTGTTCCAAGTCCACGCCTACCGCTTCGACCGCGACACCGCGACCTGGATCGTCGAAACGACCGAGGAGAGCTGGCGCCGCGCCGGCCTCGACCGGGCAAGCGAGGAAGAGACGGTCCGCTACTGCGAGACGCTGTTCAAGAACGACCTGGCCGGCCACCGCCTGCTGACCAACCGTTCGCTCTGGCGCACCTTCCCGACCATCCGCTGCGAGCGCTGGGCATTCGACAACGTAGCGCTGATCGGCGACGCGGTGCACACCGCGCATTTCTCGATCGGCTCGGGCACCAAGCTGGCGATGGAGGACGCGATCGCCCTGGCCCGCGAGCTGCCGCGCCACGACGGCGTGCCGGCGGCGCTCGCCGCCTTCGAGGCGGCGCGCCAGGGCGAGGTGGCCGCCTTGCAGCGCACGGCGCAGGTATCGCTGGAATGGTTCGAGAACACGCCGCGCTACCGGCATTTCGAGCCGCTGCAATTCGCCATGAGCCTGCTGTCGCGCTCGAAGCGCATCACCTACGACAACCTGCGCCGCCGCGACGGCGCCTTCATCGCCGCCGTCGACCGCTGGTTCGCCGACAAGCTCCGCCGCGAGAGCGGGCTCGACGTGCCGGCCGACCCGGCGCCGCCGCCGATGTTCACCCCCTTCCGCTTGCGCGGCATGACGCTGGTCAACCGCGTCGTCGTCTCGCCGATGTGCCAGTATTCGGCCGAGGACGGCATGCCCAACGACTGGCATCTCGTCCATCTCGGCAGCCGCGCCATCGGCGGCGCCGGCCTGGTGGTCAGCGAGATGACCGACGTCTCGGCCGAGGCGCGCATCAGCCCCGGCTGCGCCGGCATGTACAAGCCCGAGCACGCCGTCGCCTGGAAGCGGATCGTCGATTTCGTCCACGCCAACTCGCCGGCCAAGATCTGCCTGCAGCTCGCCCATGCCGGGCGCAAGGGCGCGACCTGCCTGCCCTGGGCGGGGGGCTACGACGAGCCGCTGCCGGCGGGGGCCTGGCCGATCGTCTCGGCGTCGCCGATCCCCTATTTCCCGCACAGCCAGGTGCCGCGCGAGATGACACGCGCCGACATGGACCGGGTGCGCGACGACTTCGTGCGCGCCGCGCGGCTGGCCGTCGAGGCCGGCTTCGACATGCTCGAGCTGCACATGGCGCACGGCTATCTGCTGTCGAGCTTCATCTCGCCGCTGACCAACGTCCGCAGCGATTCTTACGGCGGCAGCCTCGAGAACCGCATGCGCTTCCCGCTCGAAGTGTTCGACGCGGTGCGCGCGGCCTGGCCGGCCGAGCGGCCGATCTCGGTGCGCGTCTCGGCCACCGACTGGGTCGAGGGGCGCGGCCTCAGCGCCGCCGATTCGGTCGGGGTGGCGCGGCTCCTCAAGGCGCACGGCTGCGATATCATCGACGTCTCGGCCGGCCAGACCACGGCCGAGGCCAAGCCGGTCTATGGCCGCATGTTCCAGACGCCGTTCTCGGACCAGATCCGCCAGGAAGCGGGCATCGCCACCATCGCCGTCGGCGCCATCACCAGCGCCGACCAGGTCAATACCATCGTTGCCGCGGGCCGCGCCGATCTCTGCGCGCTGGCCCGGCCGCATCTCGCCGACCCCTATTTCACCCTGCGCGCCGCCGCCGATTACGGCTGGCACGGCCAGGTCTGGCCGAGGCAGTACCTGGCCGGCCGCGACCAGGTCTACGCGCTGGCCGAGCGCCGCCGCGCCGAGGAGGCGGAATTGCGCGCTGCCGCCGTGCCGCCGCGGCCGGCCGCCCGCCAGGCGGCCGAGTAGCCGCCATGGCGGCGAAACGCAAGGCGGCGGCGAGACGCGAGCCCAAGCTCTACCTCGTCTTCGGCGGGCGGGTGCGCGACACCGAGGGCGAGGACTTCGCCGAGCCGGCCCGGATCGACACCATCGGCTATTTCCGCTCCTACGCCGCCGCGCTGCGCGCCTGGCAGGGCGCCAGCCAGCGCCACGTCGACGATGCCTTCGTCAAGTACGTGATCGTCGAGCTCTGGTAGCCGGCTCAGAGCAGCTGCACCAGGATGATCGCCTCGCCGATCACGCTGACGACGAAGGCGAGCGTGCGCACCCACGGTATGCCGATGGTGTAGACCACGCCGTGGACGAGGCGCGCCCAGAAGAAGAGCCGCGCGCCGAAGGCGGTGGCGGCGTTGAAGGCGCCGGCGGCGTGCGCCACCAGCACCAGCGCGGCGAACGGGGCCAGGTTCTCGACCATGTTGCGATGCGCGCGCAGCGAGCGGCCGAGCCAGCCGGTGGGCTGGGGAAACGCCTCGCGGTTGCCGACCATCACGGGAAGCCCGCGCTCGAGCGTGAGCCCGATGGTGTAGGGCAGGGCGAGGACGACGCAGAGCACCGCGCTCCAGACCAGCATGACCAGTTCGGTGGACATGGTTTCCCCCGGGGAGGTTGCTCCGGCACCATTGCCGGCCGGCCGATTTTGGCCCGCTGGCGGCGGTTGGCAAGGGCACTTGCGGCCGACATACTGGCGGCCCTTTTGTCAATCGACCGGGTCGGGGTTCGTTGCATGCGCGATGTTCATTTGCCGGGCCGCTCCGTGGTGCATTCGGTGCACGGTGCCGCCGCCACCTCTCATCCGTTGTCGACGCTGGTGGCCATCGACATGCTGCGCCGCGGCGGCAACGCGGTCGATGCGGCGATCGCCGCCTGCGCCGTGCAGTGCGTCGTCGAGCCGATGTCGACCGGCATCGGCGGCGACTGCTTCGCGCTGCTCTGGCGCGAGCGCGACCGCCGGCTGATCGGCCTCAACGGCTCGGGCGTCGCGCCGGCGGCGCTCGACGCCGACTGGCTGATCGGCAACGGCATCCGCAGCATCGACCTGCAAAGCCCCCACAGCGTCACCGTGCCCGGCGCCGTCGACGCCTGGGCGACGCTGCTCGCCGACCACGGCCGGCTCGATTTCGCGGCCGTGCTCGAGCCGGCGATCCGCCTCGCCGAGGACGGCTATGCGCTGACGCCGCGGATCGCCCTCGACTGGCAGCGCAATGCGGCCAAGCTCGCGGCCGACCCGACCTGCGCCGCCGTCTTCCTGCCTGGCGGCCGGGCACCGCGCGCCGGCGAGCGCCATCGCCAGCCGGCGCTGGCCGCGACCTTGCGCGAGATCGCCCGCCAGGGACGCGAGGGCTTCTATGCCGGCCGGGTGGCCGAGGACATCGTCCGCCATCTGCGCCAGGCCGGCGGGCGCATGAGCCTCGACGATCTCGCCGGCCAGCGCTGCGAATATGTCGAGCCGATCACCGGGCGCTACGGCGACGTCGACGTCGCCGAGCTGCCGCCCAACGGCCAGGGCGTGGTCGCCCTGATCATGCTCAACATACTCGCCGGCTTCGACCTCGCCCGGCTCGATCCGGTCGGCGCCGACCGCTTCCATCTCGAGGCCGAGGCCTCGCGGCTGGCCTACCAGGCACGCGACCGCTATGTCGCCGATCCGGCCTTCGCGCCGGTGCCGCTCGACAAACTGCTCTCGGCGGCCTTCGCCGACGAGCTGCGTGCGCAGATCGATCCGGCGCGCGCGGCCGGCAAGGCGCCGGCGGCGACCGGCCCGCAATACCGCGACACCGTCTACATCAGCGTCGTCGATGCCGAGCGCAACTGCTGCTCGTTCATCAACTCGCTCTACTTCCAGTTCGGCTCCGGCCTGCTCGCGCCGGAGAGCGGCGTGCTGCTGCAGAACCGCGGCGCCGGCTTCCGCGTCGAGCCCGGCCATCCAAACTGCATCGCGCCGCGCAAGCGCCCGATGCATACCATCATCCCCGGCATGGCCTTGCGCGACGGCCGCCCCTGGCTCAGCTTCGGCGTCATGGGCGGCGGCTTCCAGCCGGTCGGCCACGTGCATCTGCTGACCAACCTGATCGACTACGGCATGGACCTGCAGGAGGCGATCGACTGCCCGCGCTGCTTCCATGTCGGCGGCCGGATCGAGGCCGAGCGCGGCGTGGCCGATGCTGTGGTCCGCGAGCTCGCCGCCCGCGGCCACGAGGTGGTGCGGCCGGAAATGCCCTGGGGCGGCGGCCAGGCCGTGGCGATCGACTGGGCGAACGGCACGCTCGCCGCTGCCTCCGATCCGCGCAAGGACGGCTGCGCGCTCGGCTACTAAGGGGGCGGCGGGACCGGCGGGCGGCGATGGAGCACGACGAGCAAGACGAAAGCGGCAGTCGCGCGGTCGATCCCGGGCTCGTGGCGCTGCTGCGCTGCCCGGAAAGCGGCGAGCCGCTGGCTGTCGCCGATGGCCAGCTCGTCGCGACCCGCAGCGGCCGCCGCTACGACATCGCCCCCGGCGGCATTCCGCTGTTCGCCGAACGCTTCCTCTCCAAGGAGGCCCGGGCGCAGCAGGCGCATTACGACCGGATTGCTGCGCAATACATCGCCAATCTCGGCTATTCGCATACGCAGGAATACACCGCCTATCTCGACCGCGCGTTCCTCGCCCTGCTCGGGCCGGTGCCGCTCGGCACGCTGGCCGAGATCTGTTGCGGCCGCGGCGAGGCGCTGCGCCTGGTCGGCGGGCAGGCGACGCGGGCGCTCGGCGTCGATGTCTCGCTGAACATGCTGCAGGCGGCGCGCCGCGATCTCGCCGACCGCCGTTTCGACTTCGTCCAGGGCGACGCGACGCGCCTGCCGCTCGCCGACGCAGCGATCGATACCGTGGTCATGTTCGGCGGCATCCATCATGTCCGCGATCGCCCGGCCCTCTTCGCCGAGGTGGCGCGGGTGCTGAAGCCGGGGGGTCGCTTCCTCTGGCGCGAGCCGGTCAGCGACTTCATCCTTTGGCGCGCGCTCAGGGCGGTCATCTATCGTTTGTCGCCGGCGCTCGACCACGAGACCGAGCGGCCGCTGCTCTGGCGGGAGACGGTGCCGGTGATGGAGCGCGCCGGCCTTATCCCTGATGCCTGGCAGACCTACGGCTTCCTCGGCTTCTGCCTGTTCATGAACAGCGACGTGCTGGTCTTCAACCGCGCCTTCCGGTTCATCCCCGGCATCCGCGCGATCACCCGCGCGGCGGCGGCGCTCGACGAGCTGACGCGGCGCATCCCCGGGCTTGGCCGCGCCGGGCTGCAGGTGATCGGCGCCGCGCGCAAGCCCGGCTGAGCCGGCTCACAGCTCCATCTGGCGCAGGATGGCGTGGGTCAGCGGATGGCGCGCGTCGGCCATCTGCAGCATGATGGTGAAGTGGTTCTCGCCGGCCAGCCGCCACAGGTCCGCCGCCTGGCCGGCGCTCCGGCAGGCGGCATGGAAATCGGCCGACTGGCCGATCCAGCCCTCGGGCTCGGCGTCGCCGACGGCGACCAGCAGCCTGGCGTCGCTTCGCGGCGGCGCTAGCGTCGGGCTGTTGCGCCGCGCCATCTCGAGGTCGAGGCGGATCTCGGCGTTGATCGTCGTCTTCAGCACCGGCTCGAGCTCGTAGACGCCGCTGACTGCGGCGACGCCCTTGATCGGCTGCGCCGGCAGCCCGGCCCGGCGCCAGTCATGGGCCAGGCACATGACGGCGAGATGCGCGCCGGCCGAATGGCCGGCGAGGAAGATGCGGTCGCGGTCGCCGCCGAATGCCGGCGCCTTGCGCCAGATCCAGGCCACGGCCTCGTGGATCTCGGCGACGACGCGGTCGAGCGTCACCTGCGGGCAGAGGTCGTAGTTGAGGTTGCAGACGACCGCGCCGCGCTCGACGAACGGCGCCGCGACGAAGCTCACGTCGCGCTTGTCGAGGGCGCGCCAGTAGCCGCCGTGGATGAAGACGAGCACCGGCTTCGGCCCGCCGCCGGCGCCGTGCACGTCGAGGGTCTGCAGCTGCCCGGCGCCGTAGCGCAGGTCGGCGAGCGTCGGCAGGCGCCGCCGCGCCGCCTCGCTCAGCGCCGCCCAACGGTCGAAGACGCGCTGGAAGTCGGCAAAGCCCGCGCGCGGGTTGAAATGGAATTCGATCTCGGAATCGGCGAGGTCGCGCCAGTTCATCGCCGCTTCAGCCGGGATAGCAGCCCGCCTCGCGGGCGCGGCGCACGACCAGGGCGTAGACCGTGTCGATGGTCGGCGTCGCCACGCCGACCAGGCGGCCGAGCTCGGCGACCACGCCGACCAGGGCCTCGATCTCCATCGGCCGCCCGGCCTCGAGGTCCTGCAGCATCGAGGTCTTGTGCGCGCCGACCGATTCGGCGGTCTTGATGCGCTCGGCGACCGACATGGCGAAGCGCACGCCGAGCTTCTCGCCCACCGCCTTCGCCTCCTCCATCATCGCCGCGATCACCGCCCGCGTGCCGCCGTCGCGCGCCAGCGTCTCCAGCGTCGCATGGGTGAGCACGCTGACCGGGTTGAACGACAGGTTGCCCCACAGCTTCAGCCAGATTTCGTCGCGGATGCGCGGCCGCACCGGGCTTTTGAGGCCGGCGGCGATCAGCGCCTTGGACAGCGCCTCGACGCGCGGGCTGCGGCTGCCGTCGGGCTCGCCGACCGGCATGCGGTCGCCATAGACGTGCTGCACCACGCCCGGCGCGACCACCTCGCAGGCCTGCCACAGCACGGTGCCGATGGCGCGCTCGGGGCCGAGCCGGTCCCACTGCACGCCGCCGGGATCGACGGCGGCGAGCCGCGCGTTCTCGTGCGGGCCGGCGAGCTTGTAGAAGTACCACCAGGGAACGCCGTTCATCGCGGTGACGATCGCGGTGTCGGCTTTGAGCAGCGGCAGCATGCGCTCGACCACCGGCGGCACCGAATGGGCCTTCAGCGTGACGATCACGTAGTCCTGCGCCCCGGCCTTGGCCGGGTCGTCGGTGCAGAACGGGCGGGTGGCGATCTCCTCGCCGCCGATGCGCAATTTGAGGCCGTTCGCCTGCATGGCGGCGAGATGCGGCCCGCGCGCGATCAGGCTGACCTCGACGCCGGCGCGGGCGAGCAGCGCGCCGATATAGCCGCCCATCGCCCCGGCGCCGTAGACGCAGATCTTCACGCGCCGAGCCCGAGCTTGGCGGCGAGGCCGATGCGCTGCAGCTTGCCGGTCGCGCCCTTCGGGATTTCGTCGAGGATCAGCACCTTGCGCGGCACCTTGAAGTCGGCCAGGCGGGCGGCGCAGAAGTCGCGCAGCTCGCGCTCGGTCGCCGCCGCGCCCTCGCGCAGCACCACGGCGGCGGCGATGTCCTCGCCCAGCTTGTCGTGCGGCACGGCGAAGGCGACCGCCTGGGCCACCGCCGGATGGTCCATCAGCACCTCGTCGACCTCGCGCGGGCTGATCTTCTCGCCGCCGCGGTTGATGATCTCCTTGATGCGGCCGGTGATGCTGAGATAGCCCTCGGCGTCGAGCACGCCCTGGTCGCCGGTGCGGAACCAGCCGTCGACGAAGCTCTCGGCGTTGGCCTTGGCGTTGTTCTCGTAGCCGCGCGTCACGTTGCGCCCGCGGATGACGATCTCGCCGACCTGGCCGGGCGCCAGCAGCCGGCCCTTGTCGTCCATGATCGCGACCTCCGGCCCGGCGGCGATACCGACGGTGCCCGGCTTGCGCGGCAGCGGCGGCAGCGGGTTCGACGCCATCTGGTGGCTCGCCTCGGTCATGCCGTAGCTTTCGATCACCGGCGCGCCGAACACCCGCTCGAGCTCGGCCATCACCTGCGGCGGCAGCGACGAGGACGACGAGCGGATGAAGCGCAGGCGGCGGGCGGCGATGATCCCGGCGTTGCGCGCGGCGCGGGCGAGGATCGCCTGGTGCATGGTCGGCACCGCCGTGTACCAGCTCGGCCCCGCCTCCTCGAGCCAGGCGAAGAACTTGAGCGCGTTGAATCCCGGCGTGCAGAAGACGCTGCCGCCGGCGCCGAGGCTCGACAGCACCGCCGCGATCAGGCCGTGGATGTGGAAGAGCGGCATGATGTTGAGGCAGCGGTCGGCTGGCGTCAGCGCCAGGGTGCGGCCGATATGCGCCGCCGAGGCGGTGACGTTGCGCTGGCTGAGCGGCACGATCTTTGGCCGCGAGGTGGTGCCCGAGGTGTGCAGCACCAGCGCGACGTCGTCGGCCCCGGCGCCGCCGCCGGCCGCCCCGCCGCCGGCGACGGCATCCTCGGCGACCAGATCGAACAG
>CAYTWJ010000097.1:0-5240 GCA_964442055.1 uncultured Rhodospirillaceae bacterium
GCGTCAACGATGCCCGAACCGGGAAGACGCTCTACATCCTGTCGCCGCGCCGGCCAGAGGGCGGCTACTGGATCGTCGATCCGAAGACCGGCCGGCGAGAAGGCGCGGTCACTCTCCCGCGTCGGTGACCGCTCCTCGGGGCCAGCCAACCGGTCTCGCGCGCCATATATCAATCGGCATGTCGCATTACCCAGTGACCTGCCGCCGCCGGTCCAACCTGCCAAGCCGTCAGAGGGGGAGTCGAGGGACTGATCCAATCGGCGTGTGCGCCGTGCCAGTACATGGCGCCAGTATGGCGGCTCCGCACAGGTGTCCGATTTCGACCGCGGTCCTGGCCCCCGGACCGCTGACGTTTCCTTGTTTGGCCGAAGCGATACGAAACGTTTGCAACTGCATCGGATCGCGGAGGCGGTGGAATTAATGCAGTCGCGTTTGGCGCAAATGAACTGCATAATAATCGCACAAGATGAATACTTGCACAACGGAGATTTATCGTTGCAACATCGAAGAAAAGCATTATCTATATTCACGTGATATGGAGGTCTGAAATGCCTGTGAAAGTAATTGCCCTGAGTATTCCGGAGAAACTGCGGGCGAAGATTGGCCAGCTCGTCGGCCAGCTTGACTCGAAGGCCGCCGTAGCTGGCAGCGACCCGCTGAGCTTCGAGGATGCGAAGGCCCTCGTCCATCTGGTGGATGAGCTGGCCGAATGGGCCGAGAAGAATGCAGAGCAGGTCGCCCGGATCGGCTCCGAGATGAATGCCCTCGAGAGCCTGCTCGCCCAGTCCGGGGCCAAGCCCGGCAGCGCGGCGGGGAAAATGCTCGAGGCCAGGCTGGCCGCCACGGCGAAGCTGGTTGCGGCCGTCGACGACCGTCTGTGCACCGTCGAGGACGCGGTGGTCCAGCTGGCCAAGCGGCCGATGATCAAGGTCGACCCGCTCAATCCGGAGCGCAAGAAGCTCGATGCCATCAAGGCCGAGTTCGACGTCATCGTCGGGAAGTCGCTCGGCGCCAACTGAGGTGCGGGAGCGTGACAAGTCTCCGTTTCTTCCTCTACGAGCAAGACGGAACCCTTCGTCGGCTCTCCGTCAACTTGGCTGATCGGCTTTGCCGCGGCCTGGCGACCCTGCCGCAATACTCCAACCAGCGGCTCAGGCTTGCGACGGTCTATCTGCGGCGTGGAGCCGGCAAGGATTTCTCTGTCACAGCCGTCGAGGGCACATTCATCGATTTCGATGAACAGGGCGGTGTCCAGCAGGCGCTTGTCGATGGTGCGATGGCGCTCTGGTCTGCCGGGGACGAAGCGAAGGCGGTCGATCTGACTCAGGCCGTAGTCGACGCACAGTCCATCTTCGCCTATCGAGGACTGCAACACCGCCTCCGCTGGAAGCCGACCAAGCCCGAATTCGAGCAACTTGCCGCGGCCGCCCTGCCCGGCTCGGGACGGAAAATTGCCGCGCCCTTTGTGAGGGAGCCTCCGAATTGATCGCGCGTTCGATCGACGAGGGACCGAATCAGCGATCGAAGTTGTTGTTCCCCGCCTTTCTCATGACCGATTACTGATCAGGTCGCGGATAGGATTCGCTCGGTGCAGTGGACGCTACCTCGTCTCTCATCTGCAAAGGATCGCTCAGCGCATTGGTCCGGAGTGCTCTCGCTCACGCGCCATGCATTTGCCATGCGAGAGCAAGGCGCACCGGCCGGCAACCATGTGCTGACCAGCAAGTTCTTGAAGCATATGGTGCCCCAGGCCGGACTCGAACCAGCACGGTGTTGCCACCAACAGATTTTGAGTCTGCCGCGTCTACCTGTTCCGCCACTGGGGCACGGGGGCGGATATTAGCCGAGGCCCCTCGGGGGTCAACGGCCGAGGCGGCCGAGGCCCCAGCCGCCACCCGGCGGCCGCAATGGACAAGCGGCACATTCCGTGCCTTACTCCGCCCCGGCCGCCGGATCCCTTTGCCCGTGTTCTTCCGTCTTTACAACTGGACCATGCGCCAGGCCGCCGGCCGGCATGCCGTGCCGACACTGGCGGCGGTATCGTTCGCCGAGAGTTCGTTCTTCCCCATCCCGCCCGACGTCATGCTGATTCCGATGTGCCTGGCGGCACGGGCGCGCGCCTTCTACTACGCCGCCGTGTGCTCGGGCGCATCGGTTCTGGGCGGCCTCCTCGGTTACGCCATCGGCTATTTCCTCTACGAGGCGGTCGGCCGGCCGATCGTCGAGTTCTACGGGCTGGAGCGCAGCTTCGCGACCTTCCAGTCCACCTTTGCGATCTGGGGCCTGTGGATCATCCTGATCAAGGGCCTGACCCCGATCCCCTACAAGATCGTGACCATCGCGAGCGGCGTCGCCGCCTTCGATCTCCCCGTGTTCATCGTCGCCTCGGTGGTCACGCGCGGCGTGCGTTTCTTCGGCGAGGCGGCTTTGCTCTGGCGATTCGGGCCGCCGATCCGCGCTTTCATCGAGCGCCGCCTGACCATCCTCGGTTGGATCTTCCTTGTCGGTCTGATCGGCGGCTTCCTGGTCCTGCGCTACCTGTTCTAGGTTAGGGCCATGTCCTTGCCGCCCGACTGGCCCCGCCACGCGCCGCTTCTGGTCCTCGCCGGCAGCGTCGGCGCGCTCGGCTTCGCCCTGGTCTCGCAGTTCTTCTTCGGGCTCGAGCCCTGCGTGCTCTGCATCTACCAGCGCTGGCCCTACGTGGCGACGATCGCGCTGGCGGTTCTCGCCCTTTCGCTCGGTCGCGACAGCCTCTGGCGGCCCTGGCTTCTCGCCGCCGCCGCGCTCGCCTTTCTGATCGGCGGCGGCATCGGCGTCTTCCATGTCGGCGTCGAGCGGCATTGGTGGGAGGGGACGGCCGAATGCACCGGCGGCCCGGCGGCGCTGACCGTCGAGGCGCTGCGCGCCCAGATCGTCGGCCGCCCGCCGGCGCGCTGCGACGAGATCGCCTTCTCGTTCCTCGGCCTCAGCATGGCCGGCTGGAACGTGGTCGTGTCGCTGGCCCTTGCCGGCTTCAGCCTGGCCGCGGCGCGCCACCTCAACCGGCGGGGCCGGCCGTGAGCGAGCGCACCGCCGAGAACCGCCTGCCCGGCGACCCGACCCGGGCGCAACTCGTCGATCGCGTCATCCGCGTCGACCAGGCCGGCGAATACGGCGCGAAGCGGATCTACGACGGCCAGCTCGCGGTGCTGCGCGGCAGCGCCAGCGAGGCGGCGATCCGCCGCATGGCCGAGCAGGAGCAGCGCCATCTCGACGTCTTCGACAGGCTGGTCGCCGAGCGGCGCGTGCGCCCGACCCTGCTTTCGCCGCTCTGGCACGCCGCCGGTTTCGCGCTCGGCGCGGCGACGGCGCTGCTGGGCGAGAAGGCGGCGATGGCCTGCACCGAGGCGGTCGAGGAAGTCATCGACGACCATTACCGCCGCCAGGCCGCGCTGCTCGGCGACGACGAGGCGCCGCTCCGGCAGGTGATCGAGGAATTCCGCGCCGACGAGATCGAGCACCGCGACATCGCCCGCGCCGGGGGCGCGCGCGAGGCGCCGGCCTATCCGCTGCTCTCGGGGGCGGTAAAGACCGCCTCGCGGCTGGCAATCTGGCTGTCGGAGCGGCTGTAGCCCCACCACTTACGGCTCGAGCTCGGTATCCCAGTAGAGATAGTCGCGCCAGCTTTCGTGCAGGTAATTGGGCGGGAAGCCGCGACCGTTGTCCTGCAACTCGAACACCGTCGGCACGCGCGGCGGGTGGCTGGGAATCATGCCGCATTCCCTGGGCAGCCGGCCGCCCTTGGTCAGGTTGCAGGGCGCGCAGGCGGTGACGACGTTCTCCCAGCAGGTGACGCCGCCGCGCGAGCGCGGCACGACATGGTCGAAGGTCAGTTCGTCGTCCGCGCCGCAATACTGGCACTCGAAGCGATCGCGCAGGAAAACGTTGAACCGGGTGAAAGCCGGACGGCGCGCCGGCGCCACGTATTTCTTCAGGCTGACCACGCTCGGCAGGCGCATCTGGAAGCCCGGCGAGCGGACGACGCGGTCGTATTCCGAGAGAATGTTCACCCGATCGAGGAAGACCGCCTTGACCGCTTCCTGCCACGGCCAAAGCGACAAGGGGTAATAGCTCAGCGGCCGGAAATCGGCGTTGAGGACCAGGGCCGGACAATGATCGGGCGCCGTTTGCACCGCCCGGATTCTCCCGTCAGCATTGCGGATGCGCAAGATATTGGCGATCCGCAGCGGATTTCGCCAGAGGAATCTACCATATCCGGTGTTACCGGGGCATGACGCCCCTACGCGCCGTCCCGCCGCCCGCGGCCGCGATTTTCAATTGCGCCCGCGAATCGCGTCGGCGATGAAGCGACCGGCAAGGTCGAGCCCTTCTTCGTCAATGGTATGTCCTTGGCCGGGGCTGATATGCCATTGCGCCGCCAGGCCGGCGGCGCCGAGGCCGTGCACGGCGGCGAACAACGCCTCGACAGGCACGATCTCGTCGGCATCGCCGTGCACAAGCAGCACCGGCGGCCGGCCTGTGGCCTCGGAGGGCAGGCGGTCGGCGCCGATCAGCGCGCCGGAGAAGCCGACGATACAGGCCGGCGGTCGCCGCCGGCGCAAGCCGACATGCAGCGCCATCATCGTCCCCTGGCTGAAGCCGACCAGCACCAGGCCGTCGTCGCCAACGCCCTGCCGCGCCAGCTCGGCGTCGAGGAAGGCATCGAGCGCGGGCGCCACGCCCTCCGCTCCCTCCCGCATCTCGCGGTAGGTGTCAGAGGCCCGGGCGGGGTCGCGCCGCATCATCTCCGGGTCGTAGCGGCTGAGCGAAAACCATTGGAATCCGAAGGGCATGCCGGGAATGCGCTCGGGCGCATGCGGGGCGACGAAGGCCGCCTCGGGCAGGAGCCGCCGCCAATAGGGCGCCAGTTCGATCAGATCGTTGCCGTCGGCGCCATAGCCGTGCAGCAGCACGACGAGCTGGCGCGCCGGCCCGCCCGAGGCCGGCGGCACGCTGGGTCCTTGGAGAGGCGAACCGTGACTCATGACCGGCCCTATCTACCCCAGCCCGGCTCGCGCGTCACTGATGGCGGCGCCCGCGGCGGCGCGCTATGGTCGCGGTACCGTTTGCGCCAGCCATGATCCGCCGCTGCCAAGCCGCCGATTTCGAAGACATCCTCGCCGTGATCAACGACGGGGCACGGGCCTATCGCGGCGTCATCCCCGCCGAAAACCTCCGGAAACGGATGAAGACGTGGCGGG
>CAYTWJ010000097.1:5250-9892 GCA_964442055.1 uncultured Rhodospirillaceae bacterium
CCGAGAGCTGGCACGAGCCCTATATGGGCGCCGCCGAGCTGGCGCGCGAGATCGCCGACGGCGTGGCGTTCTGGGGCTTCGAGGAGAACGGCCGGCTGGTCGGGGTGATGGGTGTCCAACCGGTGCGCGACGTCGCGCTGATCCGGCATGCCTATGTGCGCGGCGCGGCCCAGAGGCGCGGCATCGGCGGCGGGCTGCTGCGCGCGCTGGGGCGGCGGACGCATCGCCCGCTTCTCATCGGCACCTGGGCCGCCGCCTCCTGGGCGATCCGCTTCTACCTGCGCAACGGTTTCCGGCTGGTGCCGCGCCGGCGCAAGGGCGCGCTCTTGCGGACATACTGGTCGGTGCCGCCGCGCCAGCGCGCGAGCTCGGTCGTGCTGGCGGACCGCACCTGGGCCGCCCGCGAGCGCCGACGGACGCGCCTCAAAGGATCTGGCGCTCGCGGCTGACCCGGTAGTAGCTCCAGAGCAGGCGCGCGGCGACGCCGCGATGCGGGCGCCATGGCTCGGCGAGCGCATCCATGTCGCGCATGCCGGGGCGATCCGGCAGCCGCTTCAGGCGCTGCAGCGCCACCTGCAGCGCCAGATCCTGTGCCGGCCAGACATCGGGGCGGCCGAGCGCGAACAGCAGGTAGATTTCGGCCGTCCAGCGGCCGATGCCGCGAACCTGCACCATTTCGGCCACCGCCTCGGCATCCGGCAGGGCGGCGACCCGATCGAGATCGAGAGCGCCGTCGGCAAGCGCGCGGGCGACGGCGCGGCAATAGTCGATCTTGGGCCGCGAGAGGCCGCAGGCCTGGAGGCGCGGGCGGCGCAAGGCGAGAAAGCGCTCAGGGGTGAACGGCTGGGCGGCCGCCTGCAAGCGGCCGAAGATGGCGTTGGCCGAGGCGACCGAAAGCTGCTGCGAGACGACGACGTTCATCAGCGTGGCGAAGCCCGGCGGCCGCCGGCGGTCGGGCAGGGCACCGACCAGCCGCCAGGCGCGGCCGAGGTCGGCATCGGCCTTCGCCAGTCGGCGCAGCGGCTTGAGGACGCTATGATCCGGGATTTCCCCGTTGGACGGGGCGCGGTTCGGCGGAGCGGCGGGTGATGGCATCGCGACCCATTGTTAGCGGAACGAAGCGGCTGCTGTCAGCCGCTCTCGTCGCACTCCCGCTTGCGCTCGTGGCCGGAGCCGGCGGTGCGGCGCCCGGGCCCTGCCCGCGGCCGTTCGTCGTGCCGCTCGCCGATCGCCGCGACGAGGTGCGCTGCGAGCTCGGCGAGGGGCTGGTGCTGCGCCTGCTGCGCGCTCCGGCCGACACGGCGACCACCGGCTGGGACGTGGCGGTGACGCGCGCCGACGAGAATTTCGGGCCGAACCTCCTCTATCACAGCGTCGGCTGGCACGGCCCCTATCCGAGCCAGGTCATGGCCTGGCACGAGGGCGAGAACCTGTTTCCGTCCGAGCGGCTCTTGGCGGTGCGCGGCCACCCTTTGGCGCTGGCGATCCGCGTGGTGGCGCCGGCGGTCGCCCAGTCCGGCGGGCAGCGCATCTTCACCAGCGGCCGGCTCGAAGCCGCGGCCGAGCCGATCGCGCCGACGGGAAGCAACGCGCTGTCGCGCCGCGCGGCGGCGCTGCGCAAGATCATTGTCGACAACCTGCATTTCACCGGCCATCTGACCTGGGCGGTCACCGGTGAGACCATCCGCGACAGCCGCAAGCAGGCGACGGCCGACGACATCGCGCCGCTGATCGCGCTGCTGCACGACGAGCGCGCCGCGGTGCGCCATGGTGCGAGCGGCCTCCTGGCGGTGCTGGGCGAGGCGGCGCGGCCGGCGCTCGAGGAGGCGGCGCGGTCGCGCGACCACAGGGCGGCAAGCGTGGCCGGCGACGCCCTGCGCCAGATCGAGGACTGCACCCGCACCGATCCGCGCCAGATGAACCAGGACCTCTGCCCGGCACGCGCGGAACGCTGAGCGGCGCGGGCCCCGATCTGCTAGCGTCTCGCCCCGTGCCGTCGCCCATCGTCACCCGCTTCGCCCCGAGCCCGACGGGCCATCTCCATCTCGGCCATGCCTTGTCGGCGCTGTTCGCGTTCCGCGCCGCGCGGGAAGGCGGCGGTCGGTTCCTGCTGCGCATCGAGGACATCGACCGCACCCGCTGCCGCCCCGAGTTCGAGGCGGCGGTCAAGGAGGACCTGGCCTGGCTCGGCCTGACCTGGGAGGAGCCGGTGCGCCGCCAGTCGGAGCATTTCGACGACTACCGCGCGGCGCTGGACCGGCTGGAGGGGATGGGCGTGCTCTATCCCTGCTTCTGCACCCGCCGGCAGGTGCAGGCGGAGATCGCCGCCAGCCCGGCGGCGCCGCACGGGCCGGACGGGCCGCTCTATCCGGGCACCTGTCGCGCGCTGGCGGCGCCGGAACGCGCGCGGCGCATCGCGGCGGGTGTGCCTTATGCCATTCGCCTCGACGCGGCGGCGGCGATCCGGCGCTGCGGCGCGCTGCACTGGCACGACCACCGGCGCGGGCGGCAGGCGGCGGCGCCGGAGCGGCTGGGCGATGTCGTGCTCGCCCGCAAGGAGGTGCCGGCGAGCTACCACCTCGCGGTCACAATCGACGACGCGCTCCAGGGGGTGACGCTGGTGACCCGCGGCGCGGACCTGTTCGACGCCACGCATGTCCACCGGCTCTTGCAGGCGCTGCTCGATCTGCCGGTGCCGGAGTACCACCATCATCCGCTGCTCACCGGCGCCGACGGCAAACGGCTCGCCAAGCGCGACCGGGCCGCGACCTTGCGCGAGCTGCGCGCCGCGGGCCGCACGCCGGCCGAGGTGCTGGCAATGGCACTGGCCGGGCCGGGCGCCGCATAGCGAGCGGGCCGACCCGTCGGCGCAGCCTACCGCAGCGGCGAAAGCCGGGCACATTTCAATGAAACTTCAAAGGCACGTCACGCAAGTGTCATCCGCTCTC
Source organism: uncultured Rhodospirillaceae bacterium (assembly GCA_964442055.1). Classification (GTDB taxonomy): domain Bacteria; phylum Pseudomonadota; class Alphaproteobacteria; order Ferrovibrionales; family Ferrovibrionaceae; genus CAYTWJ01. Next base: position 8,199 of record CAYTWJ010000097.1, read on the forward strand.
TTTACCCAGTTGAAGACTCGATTTGAGCGAACGCACGCGAACGAGAGGGAGAGCAATCATGCAGCGAGCTCTGCTGGCCGGCACCGCGCTGGCCGCCGTCGGCATTCTTGCCGCCGGCCCGGCCGTCGCCGAGGACAAGCCGATTTCGATGTCGGTGGGCGGCTACTTCTACGCCTATTACGCCTATGCCAGCCAGGATGACGGGGCGGGGGAACCCGGATACCAGCGGCGCAGCCACGGCCTGTTCCGCGAAGCCGAGGTGTTCTTCAACGGCCGCACCAAGCTCGACAACGGCCTGATCGTCGCCGTCGAGGTGCAGCTCGAGGCCGAGGATTGCAACGACCAGATCGACGAGAGCTACATCTACTTCGAATCCAAATACGGCCGCCTGCAGATCGGCAGCGACGATTCGGCGCCGGAGAAGATGTATTACGGCGCGCCGAGCGTCGCGGCGGGTCTTGGCGTCACCGATCCGACGTTCGGCTTTTTCAACGGCGGCGCCGGCAGCGCGTTGATCGTCAGCGACGCGCAGCCGGGCAACATTTCGGGCGACCGCGAGAAGCTCTCCTACTTCACGCCCCGCTTCTCCGGCTTCCAGGTCGGCCTCTCCTACACGCCCGAGGGCTGCGAAGAGGGCGACGTGGCGGCTTACGCCTCGCGCTGCGGCGGCTCCTATCGCGGCATGGTGGCCGAGGGCGCGTCGGCGCCGGCCAACACGCTGCAGGACATCGTCGAGATCGCCGCCAACTACGTGAACAAGTTCGGCGATGTCAGCGTCGCCGCCTTCGGCTCCTACGGCAGGGGCGACACGCAGAACCCGGGCGTCGGCCGCGAGGACCGCACCGAATGGGGCCTCGGCGCGCAGCTCGGCTATGCCGGATTCAGCGTCGGCGGCGCCTATCGGCGCGACGACCGCGGCATTTCCTCGAACGGCGACCAGACCGACTGGAACGTCGGCGTCGGCTACGCGACCGGGCCGTGGGCGTTCTCGCTCGGCTACGGCGCGGCCTCGCAGGAGCAGACGGCCGGCGGGGAGGACAAGTTCGCGCTCGTCGAGCTGGCCGCACGCTACAACCTCGGCCCCGGCATCGAGCTCGCCGCCGCCATCCAGCGCTTCGACATCGAGGACAGCGCCGGCGCGGCGGCCAACGAGAATGCCGGCTGGGCGGTCGCCGTCGGCACGGCCCTCAAGTTCTAGCGGCCCATCAGCCGGAGGAAGGCGGTAGCTGCAGAGACGCCCCTCTCCTTCCCCGGCCCTTCCGGCCCGGCGGTCCCTCCCGCCGGGTCTTTTTTTGGCGCCTCATCGGCCGCGACCCGCCGGCCGACAGCCCTGCCGGCCTTGCGCTGGATCAATGCGCGCGTGCGGCATTGGCATCTGATACCCGCAGGTTCCTCGCAGCAGCCGCGGGGAGGGCAGAGAAATGGACCGGAAAGCGATTGGTGCGATCATCGCCGCGACCCTTGCGCTGGCCTCGGCCGGCGCCGAGGCGCAGGCCCCGGCCGCGCGGGACAATGTCGAGCGCTGCCGGCAGCTGACCGCGCTCTATGACCGCTACGCCGCCTTCAACGGCATCAACTTCACCTCGCACAAGCTGCGCCGCGATGTCGGCGTCTACCTGTGCGCCAGCGGCCGCGCCGACGAAGGGGTCAAGCTCCTGGAAGAGGCGGTGCGCGAGCTCGGCTTCAAGCCGTGA
>CAYTWJ010000098.1:0-9891 GCA_964442055.1 uncultured Rhodospirillaceae bacterium
CCGCGAGCTGGCCGAGCGCATCGTCGGCGTGCGCCGCGCGCTGCGCGGCCGGCTGGAGGACGAAAGTTACGCCGGCCTGGTCGAGCCGTTCGACCGGGCCCGCTACAACCGCAACATGTCGGTGGCGGAGAACCTGCTGTTCGGCACCTCGGTCGACGCGCGCCTCAGCGCGGAGGCGATCGCCCAGCACGCCTATGTCCGCGAGGTGCTGGACCGCGTCGGCCTGACGCGCGACCTGCTCGAGATGGGCCGCAAGATCGCCGAGACCATGGTCGAGCTGTTCGCCGACCTGCCGCCGGAGCACGAATTCTTCCAGCAGTTCAGCTTCATCTCCTCCGACGACCTGCCGGAGTTCCAGGCGATCCTGAGCCGCGTCTCGCGCGATACGCTCGCCCAGCTTGCCGCCGCCGACCGGCGCCGGCTGATGTCGCTGCCCTTCAAGCTCATCCCGGCGCGCCATCGCATCGACGGCATCGACGCCGAGATCCAGGCGGCGCTGCTGCGCGCGCGCGAGGTCTTCGCCGCCGACCTGCCGGCGGACCTGCGCGACGCCGTCGCCTTCTTCGACCCGGCGACCTACACCGCCTCGGCCAACATCATGGACAACATCCTGCTGGGCAAGATCGCCTACGGCCAGGCGCAGGCGGCGGAGAAGGTCGGCCGGCTGATCGGCGAGGTGATCGACGCGCTCGGCCTGCGCGAGGTGATCATCGAGGTCGGGCTGGGCTTCGAGGCCGGCATCGGCGGCTCGCGGCTCTCCGGCGCGCAGCGCCAGAAGCTCGCCATCGCCCGCGCCGTGATCAAGCGCCCCGACCTGATCCTGCTGTCGGAAGCGACGGCGACGCTTGATTCGGCGGCGCAGGCGGCGATCATGGAGCGGTTGCTCGAGGAATTCGCCGATCGCGGCCTGATCTGGTCGCTGCACCGCGCCGCCCATGCCGAGCGCTTCGACCGCATCCTGGTGATGAAGAACGGCCGCATCGTCGAGCAAGGCAGCTTCGCCGAGCTCGACCGCGACGGCACCGAGTTCAAGCGCCTGCTGTCGGCCGGCTGAGAATTTCGCGGAGGAACCACCCTTGAGTCTGAACGAAGAAGTCGAGTTGCTGCGCAAGATCCCGCTGTTCGCCAAGATCGAGCCGTCGAAGCTGAAGCTGCTGGCCTTCACCAGCGAGCGGCTGACCTTCAAGCCGGGCGACGTGCTCTTCCGCCAGGGCGAGCTCGGCGACGCCGCCTACATCATCGTCAGCGGCAATGCCGACGTGATGGTCGAGACGCCGACCGGCCCGCTCACGGTGGCGCGGATCGGATCGCACGACTTCGTCGGCGAGATCGCCATCCTCTGCGACGTGCCGCGCACCGCGACCGTGCGGGCGTCGAGCGAGCTCGTCACGCTGCGCATCGCCAAGGAGCTGTTCTTCCGCCTGGTCACCGAGTTCCCGCAGATGGCGGTCGAGATCATGCGCGTGCTCGCGCAAAGGCTGGAAAAGACCACCGCCGACCTGCGCGAGGCCAACGCCCGGCTCGCCAAGGCCGGCGGGTGAGCCGGCTCGACAGCGCCATCCGCCGCCTCGAGGCGCAGCGCGCGCTGCTCGGTCACGTGGCGAAGGCGGTCGCCGCGCGCCCCGGCCCGGTGCTGGAAGTCGGGCTCGGCAACGGCCGCAGCTACGACCATCTGCGCGGCCTGCTGCCGGGGCGCGAGATCTTCGCCTTCGACCGCGCCGTGGCCGCCCATCCCGACTGCATCCCCGACGCGCGGCACCTGCTGCTCGGCGATTTGCGCGACACGCTGCCGGCGGCGCGGGCGCGCATCGGCGCGCCGGCCGTCCTCGCCCATCTCGACATCGGCAGCGGCGATGCCGCCGCTACGGCGGCTTTGGCCGCCGCCGTCGCGCCGCTCATCCTGCCGCTGCTCAGCCAGGGCGCGCTGGTGGCGAGCGACCAGCCGCTGTCGACGCCCGGCTTGCGGCCGCTCGAGCTGCCGGCGGGCGTGGCCCCGGGCCGCTATTACCTCTACGAGCGAACCGCCGACGCGCCGCTCAGCCGCGGCCCTTGAGCGGCGGCGGCGTGTTGGGCTCGGGCCCGGCGGCGCGCTCGCGCAGCGGCGGGTACTGCGCCAGCAGGCCGGCCGACTGGCACATCTCCTCGACGTCGTTGAACATCGGCACGCCGGCCTTTTCCATCGCCGCGAACCAGGCGTCGCGGCCGGGCAGCGTGCCCATCATGCTGTGCAGCATCGGCACCGGCGCCGTCGGCGCGAGCTCGGCGAGGCGCGCCACCACCGGGTCGGGATCGACCATGAACGGCACCACGTGGATGCCGAGGATGGCGTCGAACCGGCCGGGCCCGTGCGCGATCGCCGATTTGAGCGTCATTCCGAAGCGGTCCTCGCGCGCGTCGGCGAGCAAATCGAGCGGATTGGCGACCGAGGCCTCGGGCGGCAGCGCCGCGCGCAGCTCCGCCGCCATCGCCGCCGGCAGCGCCGCGACGTCGAGCCCCTCGGCATGCGCCTGGTCGGTGGCGATCACTCCCGGCCCGCCCGAATTCGACAACAGCAGCACGCGCCGGCCGATGCCCTGCGGGTGGAAGCCGAAGCCCTTGGCGGCGAGCAGCAGGCGGCGCAGCGAGGTGACGCGGATCATGCACGATTCGGCGGCGAAGGCGGCGATCGCCGCCTCGTCGTTGACCACCGCGCCGGTATGCGCCGTCGCCGCCGCGCCGCCCGGGCCGGTGCGCCCGCCCATCAGCACCACCACCGGCTTCTGCGCCGCGACCCGCCGGGCGATGCGGCGGAAGCGCTGCGGGTCCTCGATCGATTCGACGTAGAGCAGGATCGCCGTGCAGCGCGCATCGTCGCCGAGATAGTCGAGATAGTCCTCGACGCCGAGATGCATGGCGTTGCCGACCGAGACGATGGTGGCGACGCCGAGCGGCAGGCGGTTGGCGGCGGCGATGACCTCCTCGGCCAGCGCCCCCGACTGCGAGATGAAGGCGATGCCGCCCCCGGGACCGCCGCCGGGCGGCAGGTCGCGCAGGAAGGTGGCGCCGAAGCGGCCGCTGTCGGTGAGGTGGATGATGCCGGCGCAGTTCGGCCCGGCGATGGTCAGGCCGTGGCGGGCGGCAAGCGCGCGCAGCTTGGCGTCGCGGGCGCGCCCCGCCTCGCCGGCCTCGGCGAAGCCGCCGGGCAGGATCAGCAGGTGCCTGTGCCCGGTCTCGGCCGCCTCGCGCACCGCCTCGGGGATCAGGTCCGGGCGGATGACGATGACGCAGAGCTCGGCCGGCGCCGCGAGGTCGCGCAGCGAGGGCAGCATCTCGAGCCCGAAGGCGCTGCCGCCCTTGGGGTTGATCGGCAGGATGCGGCCGCGGTAGCCGCTGAGCTTCAGCATCTGCAGCACCGCGCCGCCCGACGAGGTCGGCCGCTCGCCGGCGCCGACGATGGCGACCGAGGCGGGGCTGAAGAACGGCTTGAGGTCGCGCGTCATGCCTCGCCCGCCAGGTCGACCACCACCGGAACGTGGTCGGAAACCGGCTCGCCGCGCCGCATCGCCTTGACCACCTCGGCGCCGCGCAAGGCGGGTCGCAGCGCCGGCGTCACCCAGACATGGTCGAGCCGCCGGCCCTTGTCGGCCTTCTCCCAGTCGGGCGAGCGATAGCTCCACCAGGTGTAGAGCCGCTCGCTCGGCGGGATGAAGGCGCGCACCGCGTCGACCCAGTCGCGCGAGGCCATCAGCCGCGCCATCGCCGCGGTCTCGACCGGGGTATGGCTGACCACCTTGAGCAGCTGCCGGTGCGACCAGACGTCGGTCTCGAGCGGGGCGATGTTGAGGTCGCCGACCAGGATCATGCGGGCGCCGTCGCGGCCCTTGAACCAGGCGGTCATCTCGTCGACGAACCGCAGCTTGTGGGCGAACTTCTCGTTCGCCGCCGGGTCGGGGATGTCGCCGCCGGCGGGGACGTAGAAATTGTGCAGCTCGATGCCGCCGGGCAGCGTCGCGACGAGGTGGCGGGCGTCGCCCTTGCCGCACCAGTCGCGCCGCGCCGCGCCGGCGAGCGGCAGCCGCGACAGGATGGCGACGCCGTGATAGGCGCGCTGGGCGGCGATGGCGATGTGCGGGTAGCCGAGCGCGCGGCAGAAATCGCGCGGGAAGCCGGCCTCCTCGACCTTGATCTCCTGCAGGCAGACGACATCGGGCCGGTAGGCGTCGACGAAGCGGCTGAGCGCGTCGAGCCGGATGCGCAGCGAATTGACGTTCCAGGTGGCGATGCGCAGCCGCCGCCGGCGGCGCGGCGCCGCGGCGACGCGCACCGCGCCGCGCGCGCCCGGGCGACGCTTCGTCCCGCCGCCCCGGGCGGCCTTGCGCGGCTTCGCCTTGGCGGCCATTCAGAAGACGTTGAAGGTCATGCCGACGATGCCGAGCGGCCAGCGCCCGGCTTCGTAGAGGCGGAACTTGATGGCGAAGGGATGCTCGGCCTCGGCGCCGGCCGCCAGCACCAGCGCCGCCTGGTAGCAGGCCTGGGTGGCGGCGCCGGCGGCGGCGCGGATCAGCGCCATGTCGGCGACGCCGCCGCGCGCGGCGGCCACGGCGGCGGCGCCGTGGACGACGTCGGAGGCCTGGTTGGTGACGTGGGTCAGCGCCACCAGGAGCTCGCGTTCGCCGACGCGCTCGGCGGCCGCGGCGACGAGCGCCGCGCGCAGCTGCTCCTCGGCCTCCCACCAGGCGCTGTTCCAGTCCGGATTGCGGGCGCAGGCCTCGGCCTCGTGCCAGTCGCCGACCGCGGCGACATGGGCGTCGGGAAAGCCGAGCGCGGCGAGATAGGCCTCGGCGTCGGCGATCTCGGCCGGGCCGAGCGGCTCGCCGACCGCGGCGAACCAGGAAACGTTGCGCACCATGCGCGCGAAGCGCGACACCGCGCCGAGGGTGGGCAGCTCGGCGAGCAGGTCGTCGTCGGGAAGGTCGTCGTCGTTGGCCGCGATCATTGCCCGCTCAACAATTGCCGCGGTCCTCGCGCCACAGCCCGAGCTTCTGCTGCACCGGGCGGTCGGAGAAGCTGAACAGCACGGCGTCGCCGTCGGCGCGGTGGCGGTGGCTGGCCCAGCTCGGCACGACGAAGATGTCGCGCTTGCCCCAGCGGAACACCGCATCGCCGATCGTCGTCTCTCCCGCGCCCTCGACGACGGAATAGACGGTGGCGTCGGTCGAGCGGTAGGCGGCGCTGGCGAAGCCCTTGGGCAGGAGCTGCATGAAGGTGCCGATGGTCGGCATGGCGAAGTCGCCGGTGGCCGGGTTGACGTAGCGCAGCTTGAGCCCGTGGCAGGGGTCCCAGTCCTGGCTGCGGCGCATCGTCTCCAGCGCCTCGCGGGTGCGCGCGTAAGGGTAGTTGAAGACCGGCGAGGCGAGCGAGCCCGCCTCGTGGTCGACCGGCAGCAGGCCGCTGCCGTAGCGCGCCAGCGCGTCGCCGACCGGGCGCCGCAGCGGCTGGGTCTCCTCGCCCAGGCGCTCGGCGAACGAGGCGTCGAGCATCTGCACGATCGGGATGTCGAGGCCGTCGAGCCAGACCATCGGCCGCTCGCTCTCGTTGCCGTGGTCGTGCCAGGTCCAGGACGGGGTGATGACGAAATCGCCCTCGCGCATGATCGTCTTTTCGCCGTCGACCGCGGTATAGGCGCCCTCGCCCTCGACGATGAAGCGCAGCGCCGACTGGCTGTGGCGGTGCGACGGCGCCACCTCGCCCGGCAGGATGAGCTGCAGCCCGGCATAGAGCGAGGTGGTGATGCGCGACTGGCCCGGCATGCCGGGATTCTCGAGGATCAGCACCCGCCGCTCGGCCTCGCGGGCGGTGATCAGGCCGCCCGATTCGAGCACGAAGGGGCGGATCTCGTCGTAATGCCAGATCGCCGGCCGGCAGAGGCTGCCCGGCTTCGGCGCCACCAGCGCGTGCAGCACCTCCCAGAGCGGCGCCAGATGGGCCGGCGCGATGCGGCCGTAGAAGGCCTCGCGCTCCCGCGTGCGTGCCGCCGGGCGATCGAGGGCGCTGGTCCGGGCTTCGTTCATCGTCACACCTCTGCCGCTGGCAGGAGAGGGAGGATAGCAGGCCCGCCCGCCGCGGTCAGGCGGCGTGCTTGACCTCGGGCAACTCGAGGCCGAGCGTGCCCTCGACCAGCTCGCGCGCCCGCTCGAGATAGTCGGCGAGCATCTCCTCGTTGGTGCGCTGCTTGATGCCCCAGCGGCGGTAGATCTCGTTGTTCTTCGAGCCGGCCTTGCCGAAGAAGGCGGGGAGCAGCGGGAAATAGCGGTTGATCGCGTCCTGCACCGCCTTGCGGCCCTTGTCGGTCTCGCAGAGCTCGGTGCAGAAGTCCTTGCCGAACTGGGCGTGGAAGCGCTCCTCGGGCATGGTCATGCGGGCGAGGTTGCGCAGCGGCAGGAACGAGCACTGCGACAGGTCCTCGACCTGCAGGATCTCGGCCAGGTCGGCGAGCAGCTTGATGACGCAGAACTCGGCCCAGGTCTTGAGCGGGAACTCGAAGATCGACAGCGGCCGCTTCTTCGACGGCGTCATCCGCTCGACCGCGACGCCCATTTCCTCGCCCAGCTCGCGGAAGCGCACGTGGTGGCCGTACTCCTCCATCGCCACCCGGCAGGTGAGCCACTTGGCGTAGGGCGTGGGCGCGAGCGCGATCGCCGGCTCGTCGAACACCTGGGCGCCGTAGAGCTCGTTGACGGCGTGGCTGACGACGATCTTCTCCAGCGCCGTGCGGTATTCCTCGGGCTGGTCCTTGAGCTCGGCGCAGGTCTTGATCGGGTGGGCGGTCATGGCGCTCTCCTCTCGCGGCCGGTCAGACGACCGGCTCGCTGTTGAAATGCTCGAGATCGGTCTTCAGGTCGGTGTAGTGCGGCGCGAAGTCGCGCGCCGCCTGGGCGGCGAGCGCGGCGGTGTCGTCCTCGCCGCCCTCGCGCACCAGCCGCGCCACCGGGCGCGGCTGGCCGAACAGGAAGAGCTCGCGGCCGCGCACGGCGATCAGCTGCCCGGTCACCGCGGCGGCGGCGTCGGAACAGAGCCAGGCGACGGCGGCGGCGACATGGCCGGTCGCGGCCTTCATCGCCCGCTCCTTGTAGATCGCCTGGCCCTGGTTCGCCGGCTTGATGCTCTCGGTGACGCGCGTCGCGGCGAAGGGAATCAGCGCGTTGCTGGTCACGCGCGAGCGCGCCATCTCCATCGCCGTCACCCGGGTCAGGCCGAAAAGCCCGGCCTTGGCGCTGGCATAGGCGGCCTGGCCGAGATTGCCGTAGAAGCCGGCCGAGGAGGTGATGTTGACGATGCGGCCCCAGGCGTAGCTGCCGCCGCCGCGCCCCTCCTTGGCCTGCTCGCGCATCAGCGGGGTGGCGGCGGCGAGCAGGTAATAGGGCGCCGACAGGTTGGTGCGGATCACCGCCTCCCAGTCCGCCGGGTCGCTCTTGAAGACGAAGGCGTCGCGCAGGATGGCGGCGTTGTTGACGACGATGTCGAGGCCGCCGAAGGCGCGGGCCGCCAGCGCCACCGCGGACGCCGCGGCGCCGGGGCTGGCGATGCTGTCGGTAAAGGGCCGGGCGCGGGCGCCGAGCGCCTCGGCGGCGGCGCGGGCGACCGAGGGGTCGGCGCCGTTGCCGTCGATGCCGGTGCCGTTGTCGGCGATCACCACGCTGGCGCCGCGCGCGGCCAGCGCCCGCACGATGGCGAGGCCGATGCCCCGCCCGCCGCCGCTGACCAGCGCGACGCGGCCCTCGAGGTCGGCGGCGCTCATGCGCGCTTCTCCAGCCGGGCCTTGTCGGCCTCGGTGTAGAAGGCGTCGGCGTGGCAGTTCTCCTTGCGCGCGCCGAGGCGCTCGGCCGCGGCGACGCAGGTCTCGACCATCACCGGCGGCCCGGCGAGATAGACCTTGGCGCCGTCGAGTGTCGGGTGGTCGGCGGCGATGGCGTCGGCGAGGAAGCCGGTGCGCCGGCGCGTCGACCCCGACGGCTCGGACAGCACGACGTCGAAGCGCAGGTTGGGGTGGCGCGCGGCGAGCTCGCGGAAATGCGCCTCGAGATAGACGTCGCGCTCGTCGCGGACGCCGAGATAGAGATGGATCGGCTGGCGCATGCCGGCCTGCAACGCGCGCTCGACGATCGAACGGATCGGCGCCAGCCCCGACCCGCCGGCCAGCGCCAGGACCGGGCCGGTATGCGCCTCGCGCAAATAGGCGACGCCGAACGGCCCCTCGACCCTGACGGTGTCGCCGCGCTTGAGACCGCGGGCGACGAACTGGCTGACCGCGCCGCCGCTGACGGCGCGGATATGGAATTCCAGCACCGGGTCGTCGGGGCGGTTGGCCATCGAGAAGTCGCGCGCCGGCAGGCCGTCGAAGGTGACGCGGGCATATTGCCCGGCCGAGAAGGTGAAGGGGCCGCCCTGCTCGACGGCCAGGCGCACGCGCTTGATGTCGTGGGTGGCGACGTCGAGCTCGACGACGCGGCAGGCCAGCCTGCGCTGCGGATGCGCCGCCACCTCGTCGGGCTCCAGATAGGCGACCTCGCAATCGCTTTCCGGCATCGCCCGGCAGGCCAGGATCAGGCCGGCGGCCCGCTCCTCGTCGGTGAGGGCGAATTCCGAATAGGGCAGCAGATCGACCTCGCCCGAGACCAGCACCGACTTGCAGGCGCCGCAATTGCCGGACTGGCAGCTGCACGGATAGTCGAGGCCGGCGGACAGGGCGGCATCGAGGATGGTCTGCGCCGTTTCGACGGCAAGCGTCTCGCCGTATTGGCGAATCTTCACCCGATAGCCCATGAGGGGGCCTTCCTCCCGCAACGAGGGCGAACTCTAGGAACCGCCAGCCGGCGAGTCAAACTGTTTGATAGGCCAACAATAATGCGGGGGCCGCCAGCCGGCAAACCGGAAAAAAGAAACGCCCGGCCGGGGGGAAGGCCGGGCGTCTCCCGCTCTCTTCGAGCTGTGCCGGCAGGGGACGCGCCGGCACGGGGACGGCCGGACACTGACCTCGGGGGAGAGGCGGCAGCCACGCTGCCGTTCCGACCGTTCTGGCAGTTGATATTGGTACGCCGCCCGCCGTTGACCATAGGCCGGGGGTTAAAAAAGCCGCGGGCCGGCATCGAGTCGCCAGAAACCCTTTCGGCGCGAGGAAATCTCGCCTAGCTTCGTCGCCCGATGGGCATACGGAAGAACAAGGCGCCGGCCGCTGTCGGGCGCAAGGCGCGGCGGGTGATCGACTTCGGCGACTTGCCGCTGCTGGTCGGCTACAACCTGCGCCGCGCCCAGCTGCGCGTGTTCCAGGATTTCGCCGCCGCCGTCGCCGGCCACGACGTCACTCCCGGGCAATTCGGCGTGCTCACCCTGATCGCCGCCAACCGCGGGCTCAACCAGAGCGAGCTCGGCGGGGCGATGGGCGTCGACCGCTCGACCGTGGTCACGGTGATCGACAAGCTGGAAAGCCGCCGGCTGGTCGAGCGGCGGCCGGCGCCGAGGGACCGGCGCTCCTATGCCCTGGTGCTTACGCCCGAAGGCGAGGCCCTGCTCGCCCGCGTGCGGCCGCTGATCCAGGCGCACGAGCGCCGCATCGGCGGCGCGCTCAGCGCCGCCGAGCAGGCCGAGATGATCCGGTTGCTGCGCCGCGTCGCGGAGGGCTGAGCGGCCACGAATTTTGATTTCATGCGAATGCCCAGACCGGGCGCACGATGGAGGCGCACATGGGTGATTTCAGAATCGGCTTCGACAAACTGCTTCGCTACGTAATTGCGGGCTTCATCTTCCTGGTTGCCGTAGAAGTGGTGACGAGGGGATACTCTCCGGAAGCAATTTCAATCAGATATTATAGCAAGATGGATGGCGGATACGTTGTCTTTGTCTTTTTGACTTTTT
>CAYTWJ010000099.1:0-9800 GCA_964442055.1 uncultured Rhodospirillaceae bacterium
TCCACCGCCTCAACCCGGCGGTCGAGGAGATCCTCTACCCGGCGATGGAGGACTTCCAGCTCGACCTGATGATCGGCGAGGGCCCGGCCGCGCGCTCGGTGCGCATCGACCTGCCGCCCTTCACCCTGATCGGGGCGACGACGCGCTCGGGCCTGATCACGACGCCGCTGCGCGAACGCTTCGGCATCCCGCTGCGGCTCGGCTTCTACGAGGTGGCCGAGCTCGAGCAGGTGGTGCGCCGCGGCGCGCGCGTGCTCGACCTGCGCCTGGCCGACGACGGCGCCGTCGAGATCGCCCGGCGCGCCCGTGGCACGCCGCGCGTGGCCGGCCGGCTGCTCCGCCGGGTACGCGATTTCGCCGCCGTGACCAAGGCCGAGACCGTCGACCGCGCCATCGCCGAGGCGGCGCTCGGCCGGCTCGAGGTCGACGTCCGCGGCCTGGATGCGATGGACCGGCGCTTCCTGCGCACCATTGCGGTCGATTTCGCCGGCGGCCCGGTCGGCGTCGATACCATCGCCGCGGCGCTGTCCGAGCCGCGCGACGCCATCGAGGAGATCATCGAGCCCTACCTGATCCAGCAGGGCCTGCTGCAGCGCACGCCGCGCGGCCGCCAGCTCACCGCCGCCGCCTTCGTCCATCTCGGCCTGGCGGCGCCGAAGGGGGCCCAGTTCGACATGCTGGCCGCCGGGGACGACGATGCCTGAGGCGGCGGGGCGGATGGCGGACGGCGTGCACGTGCTGGCGCTGCGCGTCTACTGGGAGGACACCGACGCCGCCGGCATAGTCTATTACGCCAACTATCTGAAGTTCATCGAACGCGCCCGCTCCGACATGCTGCGCCTCGCCGGCGTCGACCAGCGGGCGCTGCTGGACGAGCAGGGGGTCGCCTTCGCGGTGCGCTCCTGCGCGATCGATTACTTGCGCCCGGCGCGGCTCGACGACGACATCGAGGTCCATTCGCGGCTCGCCGCGCTGCGCGGCGCCTCGATCGGCGCCGAGCAGATCGTGCGGCGCGGGGCCGAGGAGTTGGCGCGCGCCCGCCTGCGCCTCGCCTGCATCGACCGGGCGGGCCGGCCGCGGCGCGTGCCGGCGGCCGTGGCGCGCGCGCTCGCCACGCTTTCGCCATCTTTGTCAGCCACTTCCTCGCTCTCCGACATCAAGGATTCGACGCATGGGTAACGACGCCCTCACCGCCGTGCCGCTTGCCGGCTCGGTGATGCACGACTTGTCGATGTGGGGCCTGTTCATTCAGGCCGACATCATCGTCAAGGCGGTGATGATTCTGCTGCTGCTGGCCTCGTTCTGGTCGTGGGCGATCATTTTCGAGAAGGTGCTGCGCCTGCGCCGCGTCATCGGCCAGGCCGACCGCTTCGAATACGAGTTCTGGTCGGGCGGCTCGCTCGAAGAGCTCTACGATCGCATCGGGCCCAGCCCCGACCATCCGCTGGCGGTGCTGTTCGCCGCGGCGATGCGCGAATGGCGCCGCTCCAGCGAGCGCACGCTGCCGCGGATCGACGGCCATTTCGGCTCGCTGCAGACCCGCGTCGCCCAGGTCATGCGCGTGACCATCGACCGCGAGATGGAGCGGCTGGAGAGCTATCTCGGCTTCCTCGCCTCGGTCGGCTCGACCGCCCCCTTCGTCGGCCTGTTCGGCACCGTCTGGGGCATCATGAACAGCTTCAGCTCGATCGCGGCGAGCAAGAACACCTCGCTCGCCGTGGTCGCGCCCGGCATCGCCGAGGCGCTGTTCGCCACCGCCCTCGGCCTGCTGGCGGCGATCCCGGCGGTGATCGCCTACAACAAGATTTCGAGCGACCTGACCCGCTACGCGACGCGGCTCGAAGGCTTCGCCGGCGAGTTCTCGGCCATCCTGTCGCGCCAGCTCGAGGAGGAGGCTGCCTGATGGCGGCGCGCCTCGAAGGCCGCCCGCAGCCCGGCCGCCGCCGGCACCGGGCGATGAGCGAGATCAACGTCACGCCGATGGTCGACGTCATGCTGGTGCTGCTGGTCATCTTCATGGTGACGGCGCCGCTCCTGACCGTCGGCGTGCAGGTCGACCTGCCGCGGACCTCGGCGGCCCAGCTCCAGGGCAAGGACGAGCCGCTGGCGGTCTCGGTCGACGCCCGCGGCCGGATTTACCTGATGGAAACCGAGGTCCAGTTGGATGAGCTGGTGCCGCGCCTGCAGGCGATCAGCCGCGGCGCATCCGACCGCCGCATTTTCGTGCGCGGCGACCAGGCGATCAACTACGGCCGCGTGATGGAGGTGATGGGGGTCATCAATGCCGCCGGCTTCAACCGCGTCGCGCTGGTGGGTCAGCCGCCGCGCGGCCCGAAGGGCTAGCCGGCCGCCGGCGTCGCGCCGGAAAGGCGGGAACGCGACGGGATGAAGATCAGCCGCCCGGCCTTGCTGCTGTCGGCCCTGCTGCACGGCCTTGTTGTCGTGGCGGTGATCGTCGGCCTGCCGCTGTTGCCGGAGCGCGATCTCGACCTGGCGCCGCCGCCGATCGAGGTCGAGCTGGTGCAAATCGCCGAGAAGACGACGCCGCCGCCGCCCAAGCCGCCGGAAAAGAAGCCCGAACCGAAGCCCGAGCCGCCCAAGCCCGAGCCGGCGCGCGCCTTGCCGCCGCCGCCGCCGCCACCACCGCCCGAGCCCAAGCCCGAAAAGGCGGTCGAGGCGCCCAAGCCCGAGCCGTTGCCCGCGCCCGAGCCCAAGCCGGCGCCGAAGCCGGTCGTCGAGGCGCCGCCGGCGCCGCCGCAGCCGCGCCGCAAGCCCGAGCCGCCGGCGCCGCGGCCCGAGCCCGAGCAGCAGGCCAAGGCGTTCGATCCCAGCCGGCTGGCGGCGCTGATCAACAAGATGCAGAAGGAGCCGCGGCCCAAGGCCGAGAGCGAGATCAAGGCCGCCGCGCCCTCGCCCCAGCCGCCCTCGACCGCCAGCCTGCGGGAGCCGCTCACTATCAGCGAGCTCGACCTCATCCGCCGCCAGTTTGAACGCTGCTGGAGCCCGCCGGTGGGGGCGCGCGACGCCGCCAACCTGGTGGTGCGCGTGCGCGTGCTGCTCAACCCCGACGGGTCGCTGCGCGGGCCGCCGGAGCTGATCGACCGCTCGCGCATGGGCGACGACTTCTGGCGCGCGGCGGCGGAGAGCGCGCTGCGCGCCGTGCGCCGCTGCGAGCCGCTCAAGGATCTGCCGCCCGGCAAGTACGACCGCTGGCGGGACATCGAGCTGACCTTCAATCCGAAAGACATGCTGGGGTGATCATGGCGCGACGGCGACACCGGACGATGAACGCTTTCCTCGGCCTTCTGGTCGCGGTCGGGCTGGCCCTCGCGGCCGGGCGCGCCGACGCCGCGCTGCAGATCGACATCACCCGCGGCAGCATCCAGCCGATGCCGATCGCGATCTCGGATTTCGATGCCGACACCCCGCCGGCGACCAAGGCCGGCGCCGACATCGCCCGCGTCATCCGCGCCAATCTCGAGCGCTCGGGCCTGTTCAAGCCGATCGACCCCCGCGCCCATATCCAGCCGCCGTCGGCGATGCGCGTGCAGCCGCGCTTCCAGGACTGGCGCGTGATCAACGCCCAGGCCCTGGTCACCGGCAAGACCGAGTTCGCCTCCGACGGCCGGCTGAAGGCGGAGTTCCGGCTGTGGGACGTGTTCGGCGAGCAGCAAATGGCCGGCTTCGTCTTCTTCACCACGCCGGAGAACTGGCGGCGCATCGCGCATCTGATCTCGGACGCGATCTACAAGCGGCTGACCGGCGAAGACGGCTATTTCGACACCCGCATCGTCTACATCGCCGAATCGGGACCGCCCAACCGCCGCGCCAAGCGGCTGGCGATCATGGACCAGGACGGCGAGAACCACCGCTTCCTCACCGACGGCCAGTTCCTGGTGCTGACGCCGCGCTTCAGCCCGTCGCAGCAGGAGATCACCTATCTCTCCTATTTCAACGACCGGCCGCGCGTCTATCTGTTCAACATCGACACCGGCAAGCAGGAGCTGGTCGGCGATTTCCCGGGCATGACCTTCGCGCCGCGCTTCTCGCCCGACGGCAATACCGTGATCATGTCGCTGGCGGTGAACGGCAACTCCGATGTCTACACCATGGACCTGCGCACGCGGGCGCAGCGCCGGCTCACCGCCGATCCCGGCATCGACACCTCGCCGTCCTATTCGCCCGACGGCAAGCGCATCACCTTCAATTCCGACCGCGGCGGCACCAAGCAGATCTACGTGATGAACGCCGACGGCAGCGACCAGCGCCGGATCAGCTTCAACGAGGGGCGCTACGCCACGCCGGTGTGGTCGCCGCGCGGCGACCTGATCGCCTTCACCAAGGAATACAAAGGCCGTTTCGGGATCGGCGTCATGCGCCCCGACGGCTCGGGCGAGCGCATCCTGACCGACAGCACCGAGGTGCAGGAGGCGCCGACCTGGGCGCCCAACGGCCGGGTGCTGATGTTCTACCGCGACGTGCGCGGCGATTCGCAGGGTCGCGGCGGGCGGACGCGCCTGTGGTCGATCGACCTGACCGGCTACAACGAGCGCGAGATGGTGACGCCGATGGACGGCTCCGACCCCGCCTGGTCGCCCCTCTCCCCCTTGATTCGCTAAAGCGCCGCCATTATAGTCCCGCGCACGATTGACAATCGGGGCAATAATCCGGGTTTCCATCTGGCCGTTTAGAGCTGGGGAAGGCCGGAATATTGCGCAAATTCTATTAGAAACGTGAGCTCCTCGGAGGAGAATCCCCCAATGCGCCTCAACATGTTCGGCCCGAAGTTCGTGGTCGCGGCCGCCGCAGTGCTTTTGCTTGCCGCCTGCGAAACCACGCCGGAGCAGACCGCCGCGACCGGCGGCACCGGCGGCGCGGCACGGCCCGCGCAGGCCGCCGCCCCGGTGACGCAGCGTCAGATCGTACCCGGCAGCCAGGAAGACCTGGTCGTCAACGTCGGCGACCGCGTCTTCTTCGACTTCGACAAGTTCGACCTCAAGCCGCCGGCGCGCGCGACGCTGGACCGCCAGGTCGCCTGGCTCAAGCAGCACGCCAACGTGCGTCTTTCCATCGAGGGCCACTGCGACGAGCGCGGCACGCGCGAGTACAACCTGGCGCTCGGCGAGCGGCGCGCCAATGCGGTGCGCAGCTACCTGATCAACCAGGGCATCGCGGCGAACCGCCTGACCACCATCTCGTACGGCAAGGAGCGCCCGGTCGCCCTCGGCAACAACGAGGCGGCTTGGTCGCAGAACCGCCGCGGCGTCTCGGTCGTCCAGTAAGCGGCGACCCGTATCTCTTCGCGCCGGCCCCGGCCAGCGCGTGACGACCGTTACCCGCCCGTTCCGCCGGATCAGCTCCGGTCGGGGCGGGCGGGTAAAGTTTTTTACCAGCGTCCGGCGGCGGCTCGCCAGGGCCGAAATCTTAATTCGGCCCGATTTCGCCGGCATAATTGCCGGTCATGCGGACACTCCCTGACGATCATCGAGGTGGCAGGATGCTGAGTAGCAGCCTTCGCCGGCTTGGGCGCGGCCAGGGCCTCGCCCGGGGCGTGACTTTGGCCGGCTTGCTGCTGGCGCTGACCGCCGCGCCCGCCGCCGCCCAGCTCAACGATTCGCGCGCCATGATCGACCGGATCGATCGCCTGGAAGCCGAGGTCAACAGCCTGCAGCGTCAGCTCTATCGTGGCGAGCCGGCGCGCGTCGGCGCCGCGCCGCCGGCGGCGGGGCCGTCGCGCGGCGAGGCCATGCCGGGCGATGCGGCGAACCGCATTTGGGCGCGACTCGACGAGATCGAGAGCCTGCTGCGCGAGCTCACCGGCCGCGTCGAGCAGGCCGAACACCGCGTCGGCCAGGCCCAGCAGCGCCTCGACCGGCTGGTCGAGGACATCGACTTTCGCCTGAACGAGATCGAGAAGCGGGGCGCGCCGGGCGCCGCGGCGGCCGATGCCGTGGCGCCGAAACCGGCGGCGCCGGCCGCGCCCGTTCCGGCCGCGCCGACCGGGCCCGCCGCCGCGCCCGCTCCTCTGCCGGCACCGCCGGCCGCCAGCGGCGTGCTGGGCACCTTGCCGACGCGCCGCGGCGAGACTCCGGCGCCCGCGGTGGGCGCGCCTCCGGCGCGGCCGACCGCCCCGCCGCAAACCGCCGCGGTGGCGAAGCCGCCGGTCCAGCTGCCCGCCGGCAGCCCGCAGGAGCGCTACAACTACGCCTTCAAGCTGCTCCGCCAGGGCGACTATGTGGAGGCCGAGCAGGCCTTCAGCCAGTTCGTCGCCGCCCATCCCGGCGACGCGCTGGCCGGCAACGCGCAATACTGGCTCGGCGAGACCCACTACGTGCGCAACGACTACCAGAAGGCGGCGTCGGCCTTCCTCGCCGGCTACCAGAAATATCCCAAGAGCGGCAAGGCGCCCGACTCGCTGCTCAAGCTCGGGATGAGCCTGAACAATCTCGGGCAGAAGCAGGAAGCCTGCGCCGTCCTCGACCAGCTCAACCGCGAATTCCCGGCGGGGCCGGCGCCGGTCAAACAGCTTGCCGCCACCGAACGGACCCGCGCCGGCTGCAAGTGACGCCGAGCGGCGCGTGGCGCGCCGCGCCGCGCGCCGTCCCGCCGCGGCGCCGGCGCGCACGGCCCGCGGCCCGGCGCCGCTGTCTCAAGCCGAATTCGCCGCGCTGATGGCGCCTTTCGCGGCGGCGATCGGCGAGGGGCCGGTCGCGGTCGCGGTTTCCGGTGGCGCCGACAGCCTCGCGCTTGCCTTGCTCGCCGCCGACTGGGCGCGCCAACGCGGCATGGCGCTGGTGGCGCTGACCGTCGACCACCGGCTGCGCGTCGAATCCGCCGCCGAGGCGCGCCAGGTCCGACGCTGGCTCGCCGCTCGCGGCATCGACCACCGGGTGCTCGCCTGGCGCGGGCCCAAGCCGACGGCCAACCTCCAGGCGGGGGCGCGGGCGGCGCGTTACCGGCTGCTCGCCGACGAGTGCCGCAAGCGGAATTGCGACCACCTGCTGCTCGCCCACCAGCTCGAGGACCAGGCCGAGACCTTCCTGCTGCGCGCCGGACGGGGCAGCGGCGTCGACGGGCTTTGCGCCATGGCCCCGGCGGCCGAGGCCGGCGGCCTGACCCTGTTGCGGCCGCTGTTGGCGGTTCCCAAGGCTCGGCTCGAGGCGACCTTGCGCGCCGCCGGCCAAGGCTGGATCGACGATCCGAGCAACCGCGACCCACGCTTCCAGCGCACGGCGGCGCGGGCCGCGCTCGGTCTGCTGGCGCCGGCGGGCATGGTGGCGCGCCGCCTCGCCGACACCGCGCGGCGGATGGCGCGGGTGCGGGCGGCGCTCGATTATCACACCGCCGCCTTGGCCGCGCGCGCCGTGACGGTCGACGAGGGCGGCTTCTGCCGGCTCGACCCGGCCGCGCTTCTGGCCGAGCCGGAGGAAATCGCGCTCCGCCTGCTGGCGCGCCTTTTGATGACGGTGGGCGGTCGCGCGCTGCCGCCGCGGCTCGAGCGGCTGGAACGCCTGCTCGCGGCGCTGCGCGAAGGCAAGCTGGCGCGGGGCCGCACCCTGCATGGCTGCCGGGTGCTGCCCTGGCGCGACGGAGTGCTGGTTTGCCGCGAGGCGAGCGACATTGCCGGCCCGCTGGCGCTGGCGCCGGGCGCGAGCCAGACTTGGGACGGCCGCTTCCGGGTCCGGCTCGGTCCCGACGCCCCGCGCGGGCTGAAGGTCGCCGCACTGGGCGCGGCGCCGGCGGCCCTTGCCAAACCCTTGGCGGGGCTGCCCGGCCCGGTACGGCCGACCCTCCCCGCCCTTTGGCGGGGCGGGCGGCTCGTCGCCGTGCCGCGGCTCGGCTACGCCACGGTGGAGTCGGGCCACGACTTCGGCCTAGAATTCCTCGCCGGCCGGCTGTCTGCCGCCGGCGCGGGCAAGTCGTGGTGACCGTTGCTTAACTGACGCGGGATACTATCTATTAATCTGGCGCCCCGCGGGGCGGACGAGGCAGGACCAGGGGGTCCGGCGGCGCCAAGGAGAGGTTCCCTCCAGTGAATATGTTCGGCAAGAATCTGGCGCTCTGGGTGATCATCGGGCTGCTCGTCCTCGCCCTGTTCAACCTGTTCCAGACCCCGGGCGGCCGCTCGCCCGCCAACACGCTCGCCTATTCCGATTTCCTCAACGAGGTCCAGGCCGGCGCGATCACCGACGTGGTGATCCAGGGCAACAACATCAGCGGTCATTCGCGCGACGGCCGCTCGTTCACCACCTACAAGCCGCAGGACCCGGACCTGGTGCCGCGCCTGATGCAGAAGGGCGTGCGCGTCACCGCCGCGGCGAACGAGGAGAGCAATCCGCTCTTCAGCATCTTCGTCTCCTGGTTCCCGATGCTGCTGCTGATCGCGGTCTGGATTTTCTTCATGCGCCAGATGCAGGCCGGCGGCGGCAAGGCATTGGGCTTCGGCAAGTCGAAGGCCCGCCTGCTCACCGAGCGCCAGGGCCGCGTCACCTTCGACGACGTCGCCGGTATCGACGAGGCCAAGCAGGAGCTCGAGGAGATCGTCGAATTCCTGCGCGACCCGCAGAAGTTCCAGCGCCTCGGCGGCCGCATCCCCAAGGGCGTGCTGCTGGTCGGCCCGCCGGGCACCGGCAAGACGCTGCTGGCGCGCGCCATCGCCGGCGAGGCCAACGTGCCGTTCTTCACCATCTCGGGCTCGGACTTCGTCGAGATGTTCGTCGGCGTCGGCGCCAGCCGCGTGCGCGACATGTTCGAGCAGGGCAAGAAGAACGCGCCCTGCATCATCTTCATCGACGAGATCGACGCCGTCGGCCGCCACCGCGGCGCCGGCCTCGGCGGCGGGCACGACGAGCGCGAGCAGACGCTGAACCAGCTGCTGGTCGAGATGGACGGCTTCGAGGCCAACGAGGGCGTCATCCTGATCGCCGCCACCAACCGGCCCGACGTTCTCGACCCGGCGCTGCTGCGGCCGGGCCGCTTCGACCGCCAGGTGGTGGTGCCGAACCCCGACATCGTCGGCCGCGAGAAGATCCTCAAGGTGCACATGCGCAAGCTGCCGCTGGCGCCCGACATCGACGCGCGGGTCATCGCCCGCGGCACCCCCGGCTTCTCCGGCGCCGACCTGGCCAACCTGGTCAACGAGGCGGCGCTCTTGGCGGCGCGCAAGAACAAGCGCGTCGTCACCATGGTCGAGTTCGAGGAGGCCAAGGACAAGGTGCTGATGGGCGCCGAGCGCCGCTCGATGGTGATGACCGACGACGAGAAGCGGCTGACCGCCTACCACGAGGCGGGCCACGCCCTGGTCGGGCTGTTCTCGCCCAAGCACGATCCGCTGCACAAGGTGACGATCATCCCGCGCGGCCGCGCCCTCGGCGTCACCATGTCGCTGCCCGAGCGCGACCGCTACGGCATGTCGCGCATCGAGCTCGAATCCCGGCTCGCCATGATGTTCGGCGGCCGCACCGCCGAGGAGCTGATCTTCGGCGAGGACAACGTGACCACCGGCGCGGCCGACGACATCCGCCAGGCCACCAACATGGCGCGGCGCATGGTGACCGAATGGGGCATGTCGCCCAAGCTCGGGCGGCTGCGCTACAGCGAGAACGAGGAAGAGGTCTTCCTCGGCCATTCGGTGACCCAGCGAAAGAACGTCTCCGACGCCACGGCCAAGGTGATCGACGACGAGGTGCGCCGCCTGGTCGACGAGGCCGAGGGCCGCGCGCGCGCGATCCTCACCGAGCATCTCGAGCACCTGCGCCGCGTCGCCGAGGCGCTGCTCGAGTACGAGACGCTGAGCGGCG
>CAYTWJ010000100.1:0-9716 GCA_964442055.1 uncultured Rhodospirillaceae bacterium
AGCATGTCTGTCGTGCCGTCGCACATGCGTTCCCCGCGCACGCGGGGATGACCCGGATCAGGAAATGACGACCCACAACTTCCGGCTGCGTTCCCCGCGCACGCGGGGATGACCCGGCGCCCCCGAAGGGGCGCCTGGCGACGGGCCGGCGTTCCCCGCGCACGCGGGGATGACCCGGGTTCCGGCCGAGCCGCGCCGACAGCCGATAAGCGTTCCCCGCGCACGCGGGGATGACCCGGAATTGCACGCGCTCGGCCTGGCGATCGAGGGGCGTTCCCCGCGCACGCGGGGATGACCCGCACCCGACCATTGAGAAACTCGTTCGCTTGCAGCGTTCCCCGCGCACGCGGGGATGACCCGACTAGCAGCATGTCTGTCGTGCCGTCGCACATGCGTTCCCCGCGCACGCGGGGATGACCCGCGCGCGGCGGCCTGCCCCGCGTGGCCGACGCCGCGTTCCCCGCGCACGCGGGGATGACCCGGCATCGGCGTCGCTCATCTTGCCCGAGGCGATGCGTTCCCCGCGCACGCGGGGATGACCCGCTCTACCGAGGCACCTGGTGCGCCGTCGTCCGGCGTTCCCCGCGCACGCGGGGATGACCCGGCGTCAGTTTGATCGGCGCTGTGATTCGGCATGCAATAAGGGCTCTGACTCAATTTTGGTGCAGTTGCTCAGGATACTGAAAGGCGTTCCCTGGAAAGGAGCGCCCTCATGCCTCGAGTTCGACGCGGTTTGTCATTAGCCCCTGCCGGGCTGGTCCTGGAGCGTCTGGAATCGGCACTTGGCGTGGTCTTGGTCTTCGCACGCTCGCCGTCGCAGGCATCGAACTGGCCGAGCCGCGGCACGGCGTCGAGGGCGGTGCACAGCCGGCATCGCCGGACCCTGTCGGATCTACCGTCGCACGGGCATGTGGTCAGGATCTGGCTGCAGGTTCGGCGTTTCCGCTGCGGCCAGCCGAGCTGCCGGCAGAAGATCTTCGCCGAGCGACTGGATGAGAGCATCGCGCGCCCGTTCGGCCGCCGAACGACGCGGCTGGAGCGCATCGTCCACCACGTCGGCCTCGCCCTCGGCGGCCGCCCCGGCCAGAGCCTTGCCCGGCGGCTCCTGCTGCCAGTGAGCAAGGACACCTTGCTCAGGGTGGTTCGCCACCATGCCATGAGTCGGACGGCCCCACCGCGCATCGTGGGGATCGACGACTGGGCCTGGAAGCGCGGGCATCGCTACGGCACGATCGTCTGCGACCTGGAGCGGCGTCGGATCATCGACCTGCTGCCCGATCGCGAGGCGGCAACAGTCCAGTCATGGCTCGCCGCGCGTCCGTCCATCGCCGTCATCGCCCGGGACCGTGGCGGCGGCTATGGCCAAGCCGCGGCACGTGGCCGCCCTGAAGCCCTGCAGGTTGCCGACCGTTGGCACTTGATGGAGAACGCCAGCGCCGCCTTCCTCGCCGCACTCAGGCCATCGATGCGCCCGATCCGCGAGGCGCTCAGGGCCGGCGTGGTCGATCCGGATCGCCTCACCTCCAGCGAACTGCGGCAGTACAACGGTTGGCAACGGCGCGAGGAGGCGAACGCCATGATCCGGGCGCTGGCCAAGGGGGCCGTGCCGATCAAGGAGATCGTTCGGCGCACCGGCCACGCGCGTGGCGTCGTCCGCCAGGTGGTGCGCGGCGGCCGGACGGATGTGTTCCGGCCGCGGGCAAGCTCGCTGGAGCCCTTCCTGGGCCGGCTCGAGGCGGAATGGGCGGCTGGATGCCGTAACGGCGCCGAGCTCTGGCGTCGGCTGCGCGCCGCAGGCTTTTCTGGTGCCCTGCGTGTCGTCACCGAGTGGACGACCCGGCGCCGTGCCGACGACGCCACGACCGGCCCCCGACGGGCGCCATCCGCCCGAGCCATCGCGCGCATGATGACCGCCGGGGCCGATCGGCTGTCCAGGAGCGAGGCCGCCTTTGTCGTCGCCATCGAGGCCGCCGTGCCGGCCCTGGTCGCGGCGCGCGATCTGATGGACCAATTCCACCGTCTCATCAGACGGCGGGATGGCGCCGCTCTCGACCCGTGGCTCGAAAACGCCGCTTCCGGCCTCCTCGCCTCGTTCGCCGCGGGGATAGCCCGGGATCGCAACGCCGTTCGTGCGGCCATCGTCGAGCCCTGGTCGAACGGTCAGACCGAAGGCCAGATCACCAAGCTCAAGCTCGTGAAGCGCCAGATGTATGGCCGCGCCAAGCTCGACCTCCTGCGGGCACGACTCCTCGGTGCGGCGTGATCAACCCCGGCAACTACACCAAAATTGAGTCAGAGCCCTTATTGCACGCCGATCCGGGGTCCCGATCCGGTGCCGATTGACACGGGGGTGACGGACGGATCGCCCGTGGCTGGGTCGGGAATCGGCCAGTGCAGCCGGCGCGTGCGCCCCGGAACGACCGGACAAACCTCCTCGGCGCACAGAGTGACGACCAGATCGATGCCGGCCAATTCGATCCCGTCCACCGACTTGGAGCGGTGACCCGAAATGTCGATGCCAAGCTCGGCCATGGCCTCGACGGCATGCGGATTCAGTCGCGAAGGCTGCGAGCCGGCACTGAGCACCTCGACCCGATCGCCAAGGAGATGCCGGGCGAGGCCTTCCGCCATCTGGCTGCGGGCCGAGTTGGCGACGCACGGGAACAAGATGCGCTTCATGGCGCTGCCTTCCCTAGCCGGCATGTTCCATCGCGTTCCCGTTGCGCCGTACCGCGCCGCCGCGCGCGTACCAGCCCTTGCTGGCGTTCACGATCTTCACGACCGACAGCATGACCGGCACCTCGATCAGCACGCCGACGACGGTGGCCAGCGCCGCGCCGGATTCGAAGCCGAACAGGCTGATCGCCGCGGCGACCGCGAGCTCGAAGAAATTGCTCGCGCCGATCAGCGCGGACGGCGCGGCGACGCAATGCGCTTCGCCGGCGGCGCGGTTGAGCAGGTACGCCAGGCCCGAATTGAAATACACCTGGATCAGGATCGGCACCGCGAGAAGCGCGATCACCAGCGGCTGTGCGACGATCTGCCCGCCCTGGAAGCCGAACAGCAGAACCAGCGTCGTCAGCAGCGCCGCCAGCGAGACGGGTTGCAGCCGCCCGAGCCATCCGGTCAAGGCGGCCGTTCCGCCCGAAGCGAGGACCCGGCCGCGCAAGAGCTGCGCGATGACCACCGGCACGACGATGTAAAGCGCGACCGACAGCAGCAGCGTGTCCCAGGGAACCGTGATCGCCGAGAGCCCGAGCAGCAGACCGACGATCGGCGCGAAGGCGAACACCATGATGGCATCGTTGAGTGCCACCTGGCTCAGCGTGAAGTGCGGCTCGCCGTCCGACAGGTTGCTCCAGACGAAAACCATCGCCGTGCAGGGCGCCGCCGCGAGCAGGATCAGCCCGGCGATGTAGCTGTCGATCTGATCGGCCGGGAGGCAAGGCGCAAATACGTGGCCGATGAACAGCCAACCCAGCGCCGCCATGGAGAAGGGCTTGACCGCCCAGTTGACGAAGAGGGTGACGCCGATCCCGCGCCAATGTTCCCTGACCCGGCCGAGCGCGGCGAAGTCGATCTTCATCAGCATCGGAATGATCATCAGCCAGATCAGCACCGCCACCGGCAGGTTGACCCGGGCGATCTCGGCCGCGCCGACGCCACGAAAGACGCCGGGCAGCAAATGGCCGAGAGCCACGCCCGCGACGATGCACAGCGCGACCCACAGGGTCAGGTAGCGCTCGAAGAACGACATTCAGGACCTCGAGATGGACACGGTCGAATGAGATCGGGTCGCCGCGAGAAACTCGCGCAGCGGCGCCAGCGCGTCGGGGTTGAGCGAGTAGCAGATGCGGGGGCGCTCGATCTCGCCGGCGATGATGCCCGCCGCCTTGAGGATGCGCAGGTGCTCCGAGGTGGTGGACTGCGCGAGCCCGACCTGATCGACGATTTCGCAGCCGATGCACGACCGCTTCTCGAGCAACATGCGGACGATCCGGATCCTGGCCGGATGTCCCAGCGCCTTTGCCAGCCCGGCCAGCTCTTCGGAATCGTCGGGGCGCCCCCTCGGCGCCTCCTGCGGGCGCCGGCGCGCGGAAATGGCCATCGGATCCTCTCAATCGTCTTTCGACGATGTACGATATAGCGCCGGATGCGGGAAATCAATCGCAGCGGTTGCGGGCCTGCCGGCGCGGCCGGGCCGCGAAGCGAGCGGGCATGCGCCCGGCCCGTCGCAAAGACGGGAACCGCGGGGTGGGACCGGCGGCGCCGATTGCGGCGCGGCGCGCTTCTTCCTATCCTGAGCCAAAGCCAGACGCGCAAGCAGTGGTTGCCGGCGAGGTACGACGGCGGCGGCTGCCCCGAAGCGCGCGGTCGCCGCCAGGGAGGACGGCATGCAGATGCGATCTTGCCTGCGCAAGAGATCGTCGGTGAGCGCAGGCGGGCGCGGGGTAGGGCCCGCGATCGGGCGGCGAACGATCCTTGCCGGGGTCGCGGCGGCGCTTGGCCTGCAGATTCTGCGCCCGGCGTCCGCCGAACGCCAGCTGACCTTCGGCCTGACGCCGGTCTTCCTCGATTCGGACGCGCAGCTCCTCGCCACGCTCGAGCGCTATCTCAGCCGGCGGCTGGAGCGTCCGGTCATCCTCATAAAGCGCCGCACCTACCAGGAAATCACCGCGATGCTGCTCTCGGAGCAGCTCGACGCCGCCTGGATTTGCGGCTTCCCGCTGGTCCAATACCCGACCCGTCTCGCGCTCGTCGCCGTGCCGGTGTGGCAGGGTCGGCCGCTCTATCGCTCGTACCTGATCGCCGCCGGCGGCGACCCGGTGGCGGCGTTCGCCGGGATGCGCGGCTACGTGCACGCCTTTTCCGATCCCGACAGCAATTCGGGCTTTCTCGTCACACGCCACCTGCTCGCCACCATGAACGAGCGGCCGGACACCTTCTTCAGCCGCTTCTTCTTCACCTACGGCCATCGCAACGTGATCCGGGCCGTGGCCTCCGGCCTTGCGCAGAGCGGCAGCGTCGATGGCTACATCTGGGACGTCGTGCGCGAGATCGAGCCCGATCTCGCCGCCCGGACGCGCATCGTCCGCAAATCGGAGCTCCTGGGATTCCCGCCGGTCGCCTGCAACGCGCGGCTGCAAGCGACGCCGGCGGTCCTGCGCATCCGTGACGCGCTGGTGTCGATGTCGGGCGATGGCGAAGGCCGCGAGCTGCTGGCGGCGCTGCGGCTGGACGGGTTCACCCCGGGCGCGATGGCGCTGTTCGACGGCATCGCCGCCAAGTATCGCGAGGTCCTCGCCCAGACATGACCGCCCGCTGGCTCAGGCCCTCCGTCTGGCCGATCACCTTGAGCGTGCCCGCGCTCGTGGCCGGCCTTACGGTCGCGGTCGCGGTGGTGATCTCGAACGTCGCGCTGCAGCGTCTCGCCGCCGACCAGGAGGCCAATCTGCGGCAACTCGCCGAATCCTATCTCGACGGGCTGTCCACGGCCCTGCTGCCGCACGTCTTCCGCCGCGACGTCTGGGAGACATTCGATGTCCTCGACCTCGCGCGCGAACGTTATACCGGGGTCCGGGCCCGTTACACGCTGGTGGCGCTGCCCGACGGTTCCATCCTCGCCGCGTCGGATCCGCGCCGCTTCGCCATCGGGGCCCGCGTGCCCGACGACATCGCCGCGCGGGTCGCCGTGCCGGTCGGCCTGGTGATCGACGTCGATAGGCGGCTCGCATGGACGAGCCGCGATCTCGTTCAGGACGGCAAGCTGCTCGGCCGGATCATCGCCGAGATCGACATCGGCAGCCTCCTGGACGCGCGCCGCCAATTGCTGATCACGCTCGTCAGCGTCAACGGCGCGCTGACCTTGTTGTTCGGCGCCGGCGGCTATTTCGCGGCGCGGCGCATGGTCAACCCGCTGACCCTGCTGACGCGGCATGTCGAAGGAATCCGCGACGGCAGCGTCGAGCCGATACCCGGCTCCCGGCTCGGGCATCAGGGCGGCGAGTTCAATCGCCTTTTTGCCAGCTTCAACGCCATGGCGGCGGCGCTCAAGGAGCGCGAAGCGTTGGCCGAGCGGCTGACCAGGGAAGAGAAGATCGTCCTCCTCGGCAAGCTCGCCTCGGGCATCGCCCACGAAGTGAACAATCCGATCGGCGGCATGCTCAATCTGGTCGATACGCTGCGCAAGCACGGCGATGACCCGGCGGTGCGCAACCGCGCCCTCGATCTGCTGGAACGCGGATTGAAAGGGATCGCCAATATCACCAGGGCGGCGCTGACCACCTACAAGACACCGTCGCGGCCGCTGGCGCTCAGCGGGCCGGACATCGACGACCTGCGCTTCCTGCTGCAACACGAGCTGCATCGCCGGCAGCTCCGCCTCGACTGGAACAACCGCCTGGGCGGTTCTGTGACGGTCGACGCGGCAGCGGTGCGGCAGGTCGCTCTGAACCTGCTTCTCAACGCCTGCGTGGCATCGCCGGCCGGCGGCGAGGTGCGCCTCGATGCCGCCTTTGGGGGCCGCGAACTGGTGCTGCAAGTCCACGACCTCGGTCCCGGCCTGCCCGACGCGGTGGCGATGTTCTATCGGCACCCGGAGACCGCACCACGCGCGCCCGACGAGCAAATCGGCCTCGGCACCTGGACAATCTGCCAGCTCGTCGCGCGTCTCGGCGGGCGGATCGAGGTCGACACGGCGCCCGGCAGAGGGTCGCTGATAACGGTCACGATTCCGGCCCGGCAGGGAGACGAGCTCGATGCCGTCGCCTAGTCCCGCGCGGATCGCTCTCGTCGAAGACGACCCGATCATGGGCGAATCGGTGGTGCAGCGACTCGCCATCGAAGGCTACGCTCCGACCTGGTGGCAGTCCGGCCGCGAGGCCATCGGCGGCCTGCGCGCGATGCGGCCCGACCTCGTCATCTGCGATGTCCGCTTGCCGGATATGAGCGGCGAGGACGTGTTCCGCGACGCGCTGCCGATCGTCGGCAACAGCCCGTTCATGTTCATCACCGCCTACGGCGACATCGACCAGGCCGTACGCCTGGTCCGCTCGGGCGCCGACGACTATCTCACCAAGCCCTTCCAGATGGAGGAGCTGCTCGGCCGGATCGAGCACCTGCTGGGGCGCCATCAGCCCGCCGATCCGGCGCCGCCGGTGCTCGGCGCGTCGGAAGCGATCCGCCGTGTCGAGGCGCTACTGCGGCGCGTCGCCAACATCGACAGCACCGTGCTGCTCACCGGCGAAAGCGGCGTCGGCAAGGAGGTGGCGGCGCGGTTCCTGCATGAGCAATCCGACCGTGCCGACAAGCCATTCGTCGCGGTCAACTGCGCCGCCATCCCGACCGAATTGATCGAGAGCGAGCTTTTCGGTCACGAGCGCGGGGCCTTCACCGGGGCGGTCGAACGCCATCAGGGCTATGCCGGGCGGGCCGGCGGGGGAACGCTGTTCCTCGACGAGATCTCCGAACTGTCGCCCGCGGTGCAGGCAAAGCTCCTGCGCCTGATCCAGGAGCGCACCTTCCTGCGGGTCGGCGGCGAGCGCCAGGAGGAGTTCCGGGCCCGCGTCGTCTGTTCCTCCAACGCCGATCTGGAGGCCCTTGTACGATCGGGCCGCTTCCGCCGCGATCTCTACTACCGCATCAACGTCATTCCCGTTCATATCGCGCCGCTACGCGAGCGGCCCGAGGACGTCCCGCTCCTGCTGAACAAGTATGTCGCGTTCTTCGCCGAAACCCTGGGCGGCGAGGTGCGCGGCCTCGCGCTGGGCGCGGAGATGGCGGCCCTGGCACACGATTGGCCGGGCAACGTGCGCGAGCTGCGCAACCGGGTCGAGCGCGCGGTGGCCCTCGCCAGCGGGGCATGGATCACCGCGGGAGACCTGTTCCCCGAACAGGCCGTGCCCGTCGCCGACGCCCGGCCGGACTCTCTCGCCGCGGCACGCGACGCGGCCGAGCGGCGGCAGATTGTCGCCGCGCTCGAGCAAACCGGCGGCCAGATCAAGAAGGCGGCCGAGCTGCTGGGTATCTCGCGCACCACGCTGTGGGAACGGATGCGCCGGCTCGACCTCGGCGGCGGCGGCCGCACCTGATCCCTCGGGCGGCGACAAGCCGCCGACGTTCGAAATTCCGAACGGTCCGGGCCGCGGGGTTTGCAAAATCGAACCCGGCGATGCCTGTCGGCGCCGGCCCGCGCCGCGAAATCAATGACTTGGCGTCTCCCGCGCGATGGCACGCGCGATGCAATCCCGAGCGACCGAGGTCCAGCGCGAGACAGGGAGGAAAGCATGCGCGGATGCAATCGGCTCGTCGAAGTCGGGCGGCG
Organism: uncultured Rhodospirillaceae bacterium; assembly: GCA_964442055.1. GTDB lineage: Bacteria > Pseudomonadota > Alphaproteobacteria > Ferrovibrionales > Ferrovibrionaceae > CAYTWJ01. The sequence goes on from CAYTWJ010000100.1 coordinate 8,324, forward strand.
GCAGTTTCTCAAGGGCGGGGTGACCGCGGTCGCCGTGGGGGCGGCGGCCGGCGTCGGCGGCAAGGCGGCGGAGGCCGCGCCGCAACTCGCGCGTGTCAGCTATCCCTCGACGCGGCTCGCCAACCTCAAGGACCTCAAGGCCAACGAGCCGTTCCAGGTCGCCTACCCCGATGCGGAGGCCCCGGGCGTGCTGATCAAGCTCGGCAGCCGCGTCGCCGGCGGGATCGGGCCCGACGGCGACATCGTGGGTTTCTCGACCGTCTGCCCGCACAAGGGCTTCCCGCTGAACTATTCGCCTCGGGACAAGACGCTCAACTGCCCGGGCCATTACGGCCGCTACGATTGCGAAAAGGGCGGCCAGCAGATCTGGGGCCATGCGACGCAGAACCTGGCGCAATACGCGCTGCGTGTCGACGGCAAGGGGGACATCTACGCCGAAGGCGTCGACGAGCTCCTCTACGGCCGGCTCTCCAACGTTCTCTGACGGGAGGCTTCCATGACCTTCAAGCGGCAAGTCGATCGTCTTCCGATCATCCCGGCCGACGCCAAGGAGCACAACGTCACCTGCCACTACTGCATCGTCGGCTGCGGCTACAAGGCCTATACCTGGCCGGCCAACAGGCAGGGCGGCTACGCGCCCGGCCAGAACAAGTTCGGCGTCGACTTGGGCAAGCAGCAGGGTCCCGAGACCGTGGCCTGGTACGCGCCGTCGATGTACAACATCGTCAGGCAGAACGGGCAGGACGTTCACTTGGTCATCAAGCCGGACGTGAACTGCGTCGTGAACTCCGGCCTCGGCTCCATCCGCGGCCAGCGCATGGCTGAGAACCACACCTCGCTGCAGCGCGGCACGCAGCTCGAGCGCCTCACCGACCCGGTGGTCTGGCGCTACGGCTCGATGCAGCCGACCAACTGGGACGACGCGCTGGACCTGGTGGCCCGCGTCACGGCGGCCGTCGTCGACGAGCAGGGCGAGGATGGGCTGTTCGTGTCGATGTTCGACCATGGCGGCTCGGCCGGCGGCTACGAGAACACCTGGGGCACCGGCAAGCTCTATTTCGGCGCCATGAAGATCAAGAACGTGCGCATCCACAACCGCCCCGCGTACAATTCGGAAGTGCACGCGACCCGCGACATGGGAGTGGGGGAGCTCAACAACTGCTACGAGGATGCCGAGCTCGCCGACACCATCGTCGCCATCGGCACCAATCCGCTCGAGACGCAGACCAACTACTTCCTCAACCACTGGGTGCCCAACCTGCGTGGCGCCTCGCTGGAGAAGAAGCGGCGCGAGCTGCCGGGCGAAGCGCACGCGGCGGCGAAGATCGTCATCGTCGACCCGCGCCGCACGGTGACGGTGGCCGCCTGCGAGGCCGAGGCCGGCAAGGAGAAC
>CAYTWJ010000101.1:0-9571 GCA_964442055.1 uncultured Rhodospirillaceae bacterium
CCTCGCACTCGTCAGCGAGGCCGGCGGCGACGACGTTCTTGGCAGCGTGGCGGGCGGCGTAGGCGCCGATGCGGTCGATACGCGTCGGGTCCTTTCCGCTCAGGGCCGCACCGCTATGGCGCGAGTACTCGCCATAGGTGTCGATCGCGTTCTTGCGTCCGGTCAGTCCGGCATGCTTCTCGGGGCCGCCGACAACGAACGGTCCGCCGGGGTTGACAAAGATTCTGGTCTCCGCATCGGGACGGACCGCTTCGTCCTCGAAGGCCGGCAGGACGACGAGCTCCATCATGTCGCGCAACAACGCCGCGGAATCAGGCGCTTGGCCCGCGCCCGCGGCGGCAATCAACGACAGTGCATGGACGCGCACCGGATGCCGATTGCGATATTCGATCGCAATCTGCGTCTTACCGTCGGGCGAAAGGTAAGGCGCCCGCCGCACCAGCCGCACCGCCGCCAGCCGCCGTGCCAGCTTGTGGGCGAGCCAGATCGGCAGCGGCAGCATCGCCGGCGTCTGACGGCAGGCGAAGCCAAAGGCGCTCACCTGGTTGCCGGCGACGATCCGTTCGATCGCCGCGTTGTCGAGCTCCCGCTCGTCGACCGGTGCAGCGGCCGGCGCGTCCTGTTGCAAGCTGAGCATGACGTTCGACGATTTGGCCGAGAAGCTGCCGGTCGTATATCCGACGCCGTGGATTACCTGCCGCGCTATACCCGGCACGTCGACGACGGCCTGCGACGCGAAGCGCACCGCCAGGAAAACGATCCCTTTGGCGACGGCGCATTCCGCCACCACCCGCGCATAGGGATCGTCGTTGAGGAAGCCGTCGACGACCGCGTCGCTGATCTGGTCGCACAGCTTGTCGGGATGACCCTCGGTCACGGATTCGGAAATGAAAATGAAATCGCTCTTCATGGGCTCATGACGGGTCGGCCCCGTCCCTCCGAGGATTCATGGGCGCACTACCGGGCCGCCTGCGGGCCCGCCTTATCGCATTGCTGATGAGCAACGGCACCACTCCTCCCGCCCCGGCAATGGCAAGGTCGAATGCACCAACGCCGCCAAGCCCGAGCAGTTGGCGCGTCGGCGGGAACACGGCAGCCAAGCCTTGCACGGCAAGCAGCCCCCAAACGGTACCCGTCAGATGCCGATTTGGCGGCAGGGGGCCGCGCAAGGCGCTGCGCGCGTCGGTGCGGCATGCGAAGGCGTGAAGGATCTGAGCCGTGGTGAGCTGGGTGAAGGCAAGGGCGCTAGCCGCTGGTCCGGCGCCGTATCGCGCGCGACCATAAAAGTAGGTGCCGAGCGAACTGGCGCCAAGCACGGTGCCGTCCAGCGCGAGACGCTGCAGGTCGCCGCGGGCGACTATCTGTTCGCTCGGGTCGCGCGGCGGCAAGCGCATCACGTCGGGTTCCGGTGGCTCGACCGCCAAAGCCAGTGCCGGAAAGACGTCGCTCATCAGGTTGAGCCAGAGAAGCTGGAGCGGCGTCAGCAGCTGGGCCAGCCCCATGCCGGCACCTGCGAGGATCAGCATGGTTTCGCTCGAATTCGTGGCCAGGAGGTAATGAATGGACTTGCGGACGTTCCTGTAGATGGTGCGCCCTTCCCCGAGCGCCGCGGCCATGGTCTCCAGGCGGTCGTCGGCAAGGACGACGTCGGACAGCTCGCGCGCCACTTCGGTCCCGCCCTGCCCCATTGCCACGCCGATATCGGCGGCGCGCAACGCCGGGCCGTCATTGACCCCATCGCCGGTCATTGCGACGACCTTGCCGGCGCGCTGCAACGCCTGAACGATTTGCAGTTTGTTGGCCGGGCTTACCCGAGCGAAAACGTGCGTGCGCTCGGCAAGCCCGCTGAGGACCTCCGGTTCCAGGCGATCGAGGTGGACGCCTTCGAGAATCTCGACCGGCTCGCTGTCGGAAAGGTCGAGCTCGCGCGCGATTGCAAAGGCGGTGGCGCTTTGATCCCCCGTGATCATGATGCTGCGCACGCCGGCGCCGTGGAAGGTCCGCATGAGCTCCTTCATTCCGGGCCGGACGGGATCGGACAAGCCGGTCATGCCGAGCCAGACCATGTCCACGTCGCCACCACCCTCGCCGAACCCGGCGGCAGCGAAGCCGAGCACCCGCAGCCCGCGCGCCGCCAGCCGCTGGTTTGCCGCCAGGATCATTGCTCGGGTCCCGGCGTCGAGCGGCCCAGTTGTTCCCCCGACCGCGTAACTGGCGCACAGCTGCAGCACATCGACCGGATTGCCCTTGACTGCGACGCGCCGGCGGCCGTCGGGCGCGTGGTGGCGGGAGACCATGTAGGGGCGCGCCTCGCTGCGGTAATCTCGGCGCATCATGGGAAAGCGGCGGCGCAGCTCGGCGACGTCGAAGTCGCAGGCGAGCGCAAGCTCGAGCAACGCTATTTCGGTCGGCGATCCGCTGAACTTGGGCTCGGTCCCGACGGCAGCGAGGTCGGCCTCGCTGCAGAGAATACAGACCTCCAGCAACGCCGCGGCCTCGATCGACAGCCGCTTGCGAGCGGCATCCGCGGCCAGCGCCGTGGCATCGTGCTCGCCGTCGCCGATGACGACACTCACCACGGCCATGCGGTTCAGCGTCAGCGTGCCGGTCTTGTCGAGGCACATGACGCCGACGGCGCCGAGAGTCTCGACCGCATCCAGGCGCCGAATCAGGATGTTGCGCCGGCGCATGTTGCGCACACCGAGTGCGAGGGTCGTTGTCGCGACGGTCGGCAGGCCCTCGGGCAGCGCCGCCACCGCAAGCGAGATTGACGTTTTCAGCATCGGAAGCCAGGGAGTGCCGCGCAACACGCCGAGTCCGAAGGCCAAACCGCAGGCGCCGAGGCTAAGCCAGGCGAGCTGCCGCCCCATGCGATTGAGCTGACCCTGCATCGGCGTCTGGGGCGGCCGCGCCGTCTCAGCCAGGCCACGGATGCGGCCCATCTCGGTCGCCGCTCCGGTGCCAACCACCACCCCCACGCCGCCGCCACCGATGATGGCGGTCCCCTTGAATACCATGTTGGCGCGCTCGGCGAGCGGCGTCTCGGTTCGCGGCAAGGATGTCGTCAGCTTGCTCACGGGCAGAGCCTCGCCGGTAAGCGCCGATTCGTCGACGAAAAGATTCTGCGCTGTTACGACGCGGACATCGGCTGCCACCAGTGTTCCGGGGCTTAGCAGCAGCAAGTCGCCGGGGACAATCTCCTCCGTCGGCACGGTCTGGGCGGTGCCGTCGCGCAGTACGGTTGCCGTCCGCGCCACGAAGTCGCCCAGTGCGCTGATCGTCCGCTCGGTTTGCGATTCGGTTGCATAGCCGATGCCGGCATTGAGGCCAACGACACCCAGGATCACGAAGGCATCCACGACGGCGCCGGTCGCCACCGACAAGCCCGCCGAACCGAGCAGCAGCGCGACCGGCAGGCCCTTGAGCTGCTCGGCCACCATCTGCAAGCCGCTGCGCGGCGGCGCGCGGGTGATGACGTTCGGTCCGCCTGCAGCAAGTCTCGCTGCTGCTTGCGTCGCCGGCAGTCCCGTTGACGGAACCACGTCAAGCCGCGCGCAAACGTCATCTACCGAGAGCATATGCCAGGGCGTCGTGGTGTCGGCCGGCCGTAACGCCTTTAACGGCTCCGCCCGCCGCGCTGTTGTCAGCGAACCGGCGCTGCTTGGCACATCTCTCGCGGGCGCCGCAAACGCTGGCGGCGCGCCCCCCTCATTTTCGTTCTCGCCCAATGTCTGGCCGACCGCGGCCAGCACAACGGAAACGGACAACTGCGGCTCGTAATACAGCAGCAAGTTGCCGCTGAGGCTGCTGGCCGTCGCCGCGCGAATGCCCCCGCGCCCCGGCAGTCGGCGCTCGAGACGCTGCTTGAGCTCAGGATTGCGGTGCAGACCGGGGACACGCAAGCGCACCCGGCCTGGCACCGTGTCATGGATGATCGCGACCGGCGGCGCGGCGGCGTGTCGTCTGGATGACCCAGATCGTCCGCGCCCCGCACGGTGCTGTATTGGCGGTGCAGCGTTCAGTGAATACGCCTCCCAAAATGAATCTTGTGGGGGATCCGGGCAGTGGTCGCGAATGTGCGTAACCTGCGCTTGCAGAGCAAGACCGTACGGCGTCAGAGCCGGCGCTGGGCCGGGTTCATGGTCACGCAACTGTCACATTGCGCGGCGTCGCGCCGACACGCGGATTTACCAATAGCGGCGAAGCAACGAACTGCGCAGAGCAGGTTTCGACCAGCCAGCGACCAGATTCTCCGCAGGCTTGGGCCAGAAAACTCGGCGGAAACGAAGCGTTTCCGACGCGCCGGATCAATTACTTGCCGGCTTTCTTTGCTGCGACAGCTTCTCGATCTCGTCGCGAACTTCCTGCCACACCCGGGCGCCCTCGACGTCGCCGCAGGCACGCAGTTGACGCGAGCGCTCGGCGGCATAGGCGGCGCTGCTCGCATTCCGAGCGGCAAAAAGCGCGCGAGCATAGAGCTCGATGTCGTCCTGGAGAGTATGGCTATGCATTGGGGAGACGCCTGACTTCGGATGGCTAAGGCTAGATCGACTCGCGCTCCCGAGGCAAGCCCGCGAGCGCCCTGCGACATCGTGGCGCAGCGGGCTAACCACGGCCGTCGCCGGTGTTCGGGGCCGGCTCCTGCCCGCTGTCATCACCGCGTCACCGAGTTTGGCTATGCATTGAGCAATCGGCGGCACAGCCAAACGCCAGGCCGCCGGCCACTCTTTGCCAGGGGGGAGCCATGACCACCGCCTCGATCGGCCGCCGCGCCGCCATTGCCATCTTCGCTGGTGCCGCGGGGTGCGCGTTTGCACTTGCCGCGAGCGCACAGAGCAAGACCGATCTCACCGTCTACACCGCGCTCGAGGCCGACCAGCTCAAGGACTTCAAGTCCGCCTTCGAACAGGACAATCCCGACATCGAGATCAAATGGGTGCGCGATTCGACCGGCATCGTCACCGCCAAGCTGCTGGCCGAGAAGGCCAATCCGCGTGCCGACGTCATTTGGGGCCTCGCCGCCACCTCGCTGATGCTGCTCGATGCCGAAGGCATGCTCGAGGCTTATGCGCCGAAGGGCCTCGACAAGGTCAGCACCAAGTTCCGCGACCCGCGCACCCCGCCGACCTGGGTCGGCATGGACGTCTGGTCGTCGACCATCTGCTTCAACACCGTCGAAGCCGGCAAGCGCAAGCTGCCGATGCCCGCGTCGTGGCAGGACCTGGCGAACCCCGTCTACAAAAGCCAGGTCACCATGCCCAACCCGGCGTCATCGGGCACGGGGTATCTGATGGTGTCGTCGTGGATCCAGATGATGGGCGAAGCGGCGGCTTGGACCTACATGGACGCGCTGCACCAGAACATCGCCGCCTACACCCATTCCGGCTCCAAGCCCTGCAAGCAGGCCGGCGCCGGCGAATTCGCCGTCGGCATGTCATTCGAATACCGCGCCGCCGCCACCAAGAAGGCGGGCGCCCCGATCGAGATCGTCTTCCCCAAGGAAGGTCTGGGCTGGGACATGGAGGCGATCGGCATCCTCAAGACGACAGGCAAAATGGCGGCGGCGAAACGGCTGGCCGACTGGGCGGCGACGCCCAAGGCCAACGCGCTATACAACAAGAGCTACGCCATCGTCGCGCTGCCTGGCGTCGCCAAGCCGATCGAGCATTTGCCCGCCGACCTCGAATCGCGCCTGATCAAGAACGACTTCGCCTGGGCGGCCAAAAACCGCGAGCGTATCCTGACGGAGTGGTCGCGGCGCTACGATTCCAAGTCGGAACCGAAATCCTGAGCGCGTTCGAACTGGCCATCGCCACTCTGGCCGCGCCGCCGGCGCGGTCGGAGACGGCGCCGGCGCAACGCGCCCGCGCCCCCCTCGCGCCCGCGCCGACACCCGCCGCCGGCCAGCCCTTCCTCAGCATCCGCGGCGTCAGCAGGCGTTTCGGCAAGTTCACGGCGCTCGACGAGGTCTCCCTCGACGTCGAGCGGGGCGAGTTCGTCTGCTTCCTCGGCCCCTCGGGTTGCGGCAAGACGACCCTGCTGCGCGCCATCGCCGGCCTCGACGTGCAGACGAGCGGCCGAATCTGGCAGGACGGCCGCGACATCTCGGCCCTGCCGCCTGCGGCGCGCGATTTCGGCATCGTCTTCCAGTCCTACGCCCTGTTCCCCAACCTCAGCGCCGCCGACAACGTCGCCTATGGCCTGCGCAGCTGCGGGCACGCGCGTACCGAGATCCGCCGCCGGGTCGCCGACCTGCTCGCGCTGGTCGGGCTGGCCGGCGGCGCCGGCAAGTACCCGGCGCAGCTCTCCGGCGGCGAGCAGCAGCGCGTCGCGCTGGCGCGGGCGCTCGCCCTGGCGCCGGGCCTGCTGCTCCTCGACGAGCCGCTGAGCGCGCTCGACGCGCGCGTGCGCGCCCGCCTGCGCCGCGAGCTCCGCGACCTGCACGGCCGCCTCGGTCTCACGACCATCATGGTGACGCACGACCAGGACGAGGCGCTCACCATGGCCGACCGCATCGTGGTGATGAACGGCGGGAAGGTCGAGCAGGTCGGCACACCCGTCGACATCTACCGCCGGCCGGCAACCCCGTTCGTCGCCGACTTTGTCGGCCGGATGAATTTCCTGCCCGGCCGGCTGATCGCCGCCGACCGCGTGCGCATCGGCCCGCTCGAGCTCGTTGCCGAGCACTGCGGCGGTTTGCCGCCGAATGCCGAAGTGACGGTCGCATTTCGTCCCGAGGACCTGCAGGTTCGGGGCATCAATGCCGGCCGGGCCAACACCCTCGCCGCGGGAATCGAGGACCTGGAATTCGGCGGCGATCACTACATCGCCCGCCTCTCGGCCGCCGATCTCGCCGGCGCCGGCATCGTCGCCCACTTCTCGGTCAATCTCGTGCGCGACCTCAATCTCGTGCCAGGCAGCCGCTTGCGCCTGGCACTGCCGGCCGAGCGCATCCGCGTGTTTGGCGCCGACGCCTGAGACCGACATGACGGTCGACTTGGCGGAGGGTCCGCGGGCGGCACCGGTGCGCCGGCAGCTGGCCCGAGACGAACTGGCCATGCGCGCCGGCGTGGCGCTGCTCGGTGCATGGCTGCTGGCAACCGTCGCGCTGCCGCTTTACGCCCTGCTGTCGAAGAGCCTCGAGGCCAAGGACGGCAGTTTTGCCGGCCTGGCGAACTATGTGGCTTACTTCGCCTCGCCGGCGCTGCTCGGCTCGCTCTTCAACACCCTGTGGATCGCCGCCCTCAGCACGCTGATTTGCGTGACGCTGGCCTTCGTCTACGCCTATGCGCTGACGCGCTCCTGCGTGCCGGGCAAGGGCTATTTCCGCATGGTGGCGCAAGTCCCCATACTGGCACCCTCGCTGCTGCCGGCAATCAGCCTCGTCTATCTGTTCGGCAACCAGGGCGTGCTGACGCCGCTCCTCTTCGGCGCGAAAATCTACGGGCCCATCGGTGTTGTCGTCGGCGAGGTCTTCTGGACCTTTCCCCACGCGCTCATCATCCTCGTCGCCGCCCTGTCGCTCGCCGACGCACGGCATTATGAAGCAGCGCAGTCGCTCGGCGCTTCACGGCTGCGCACCTTCCTGACCGTCACCTTGCCGGGGGTGCGCTACGGCCTGATCAGCGCCTTTTTCGCCGTCTTCACCCTGGTGGCGACGGATTTCGGCGTCCCCAAGATGATCGGCGGCAACTTCAACGTGCTGTCGACCGACATCTACAAGCAGGTGGTCGGACAGCAGAACTTTTCCATGGGCGCCGTCGTCGGCGTCGTATTGCTCGCGCCGGCGGCGCTCGCTTTCGCCGCCGATCGCATGTCGCAACAGCGGCAGCGTGCGCTGCTGACCGCGCGCGCGGTGCCCTGCCAGCCGCGGCCGGATGCGCTGACCGACTGGAGCCTGTTCGCGTTCTGCGCCGGCCTCGGCTTGGTCATCCTGACGATACTCGGGATGGCCGCCTTTGCCTCGTTCGTGCGCTTCTGGCCTTACGATCTCACGCTCTCGCTCAAGAGCTACCAGTTCGACCTGATGGACGGAGGCGGCTGGGCCAGCTACCGCAACTCGATCGAAATGTCGGCCTGGACCGCGGCGGCCGGCACCGTTGTCGTCTTTGTCGGCGCCTATCTGGTGGAGCGCACGGGCGGACTCGCCGGCCTGCGCGCCGCGGTGCATTTCCTGTGCCTGCTGCCGCTGGCGGTACCCGGCCTGGTTCTGGGCATCGCCTATGTCTTCTTCTTCAACCATCCGGCGAACCCGCTCGGCTTCGTCTATGGCACCATGGCGATCCTGGTGCTGTCGACGATCGCCCATTTCTATTCCGTCGCCCACCTCACCGCTGTCACCGCGCTCAAGCAGATCGACCCCGAGTTCGAGGCGGTGTCGGCGTCGCTCAAAGTGCCGGCCTACCGCACTTTCTGGCGCGTCACCGTGCCGGTCACCCTGCCGGCGATCCTCGACATCGGCCTCTATCTCTTCGTCAATGCGATGACCACTGTATCGGCGGTGGTCTTTCTCTACGCACCGCAGACGACGCTCGCCTCGGTCGCCGTGCTCAACATGGACGATGCCGGCGACACCGCGCCGGCCGCGGCGATGGCGATGATGATTTTCTACACCACGGCGGCGGTGCGGCTGCTTTACGTTGCCGCGGCCGGCCGGCTGGCCGCCCGCAGCCAGACTTGGCGCCGGCGTTGACCGGCTGGCCGGGACCGGCGCCAACAAAGCTTCATCGGCCTGTCACGCCAAGGTCATCGGCGGCCGGCATGCTGGGAGGCAACAGACCGCTGCGTCCCCCGGAACGCGAGGGCCAATCGGGGGCCCGCACGGTCAGCGAGTTGTCTAGACGATCAGACCCCAGGGAGCTCGGCACGGCATGTTGCGTCTCCAGGACCTCGGCAAGCGCTACGGCGATCTCGATGCGGTGCGCGGCGTCACCCTGCAAATCCCCGCTGGCCAGATGGTCGGCGTCATCGGCCCCTCGGGCGCCGGCAAGTCGACGCTTCTGCGCCTGATCAATCGGCTGGTCGACCCGACGGCGGGCCGCATCTGCTTCGACGACGTCGACATCGGCACGCTGCGCGGCCGCGCCCTTCTCGAATGGCGCGCGCGTTGCGCCATGATCTTCCAGCAGTTCAATCTGGTGAGCCGGCTCGACGTGATCACCAACGTCCTGGTCGGCCGGCTCAATCACCACGCCACCTTGCCGTCGCTTTTCAAGTGGTTTTCCGTGGCGGAGCGCGCCCTCGCTGTGCGCGCGCTCGACCGCTTGGCCCTGGCGCCGCAGGCATTGCAGCGCGCCGACACCCTATCGGGCGGCCAGCAGCAACGCGTTGCGATTGCCCGGGCGCTGCTGCAACAGCCGAAGCTGCTGCTCGCCGACGAGCCGATCGCCTCGCTCGACCCCGAGTCCTCGCGCAAGGTGATGGAGATCCTCGCGCGCATCAACCGCGAGGACCGCTGCACGGTGCTGATCTCGCTGCACCAGGTCAACGTCGCCCTCAAGTACTGCCCGCGCACGGTGGCGTTGCGCGCGGGGCGCGTGGTGTACGACGGCCCTTCCGCGCAGCTCACGCC
>CAYTWJ010000102.1:0-9546 GCA_964442055.1 uncultured Rhodospirillaceae bacterium
CGGTTGCCGTCTTTTTGCGGTCATTGCCGTTGCGGCCCTCGCTGCCGCCGGCTTGCCCGGCAGCGGCGGCTTCTTCGGCGATGCCGGCAAGTCGGCGCTTGCCAAGGCCGGCGGTGGCGGCGGCGGCGGTGGCGGCGGCGCGCCGGGTGACGGCAACGGCAACGGCGGCGGTAATGGCGGCGGCAATGGTGGCGGCAACGGCAACGGCGGCGGGAACGGCGGCGGCAACGGCGGCGGCAACGGTGGCGGCGGCGGTGGCGGAGGCGGCGGAGGCGGAGGTGGCGGAGGCGGCGGCGGAGGCGGCGGCGGCTCAGGCGGCGGCGGCTCGGGCGGCGGCGGCTCGGGCGGCGGCAGCTCGGGCGGCGATGGCTCGGGCGGCGGAGGTACTGGCGGCGCTGCCGCGGCGGACGGCGCCAGCGATGCTGCCGGCGCGCCCGGTCCGGCGCCGTCTCCTCCGGGCCCGGCCACGACCGCGGTCGCCGAATTGCCGCTGCGCGAGGAGGCGCTACGCACAGCGCGCCTCTTCGGCGAGCTGGCGACGATGTTCGCGACCCTTGGCGCGGCCGAGGCCGACGGTGCCGCTCGTGCCGTTTGGGCGGCGTCGCGTAGCCACTATGCCGAGCTGAGCGAAAGCCTGCGCCAGCTCGCTGAGGGAAATGCCTCGGCGCCGCAAGCCGCCGCCCCGTTGCGCAAGGCGCTGGCCCGCCTGCACACGAACCGGCCGCGTCCGCCCCGCGAGGACGATGCCTGGCGCCTCGCCAGCCTGGTGGCGACCGAGGTGGTACGCGAAACCGCGCTGGATCGCCCCTATGCCGATTGGCGCTGGTTCCACCAGCGTCGCCAGCGCGCGGGATTCGGCGCCCATGCCGGCGACCGTCTCAACCGCCTGACGCCGTATCTCGCCGCCTACTGGTTCGCCGAAGACAAGTATCTCTTGACCACGCTTGCTGCCGCCGGGAGCGAGCCCGAGGCCGCGCGTTGGCGCGTTCGCCGTCAAGAGGTCGAAACCGAGATGGCCGAGATCGTCACCGAGGTCGGCGGGCGCATCGACCGCGACTGGCAGATCGCCTTGCAGGGCGATTGGCAGCTGTTGCGCGGCCGCGTCGACGGCCTCGAGCCCGGTAGCAATGTCGCCGTGGCGCTCGGCCTGGCGGCGCCGGCGCCGGTGGTCGCCGCTGCGCCGCCTCCGCCTGCCGAGCCGAGGCCGGCGTCCAAGGTGGCGGCGGCGAAATCACCGCCGCCGCCCCAGCTTGCCAGCCTGGCCGACGCCACGAAGACCGCCAAGCCGCTGGCCGAGGCGGTGCGGTCGGTTCGCGAGGTGCCGCCGGCCGAGAGCCCGGCCCCGGCACCGGCTGCAGCCGATGTGGCGCCGGCACCGTCGATGCCGCCGGCGGTCGCCGAACCTGCCGAGGCGGCACCGGCCCCGGAGCCGCCCAGCGCGGCAACGGACACTGCAGCGTTGCCCGTGCTTGACATCGAGACAGCCGCCGGGCCGGTTGCCGAGGCGCCCACCGCGCTGCCGGCCGAGCCCGCCGCCGAGCCAGTCGCCGAAAAAGAGCTGCAACTGGCTCTGGCCGAGGATCAACCGCAGCGGGTTGCCGGCGAGCCCGCTGGTTCGGCCGCAAGCGCCCCGAGTCTTCGCGCCAGAACCAGCGAGGAAGAAACGACGCCCGTCGCCTGGCCGAGTCCCCAACTGGCGCTGCCGGCGACCGGATTGGCGCTGGCGCTCCTGCTGGCCGCCCTGGCGCTGCGCCGGCGCCGCGCTGCCGCTCCGGCGGCGATGGCGTCGCGTGCGATGGTCGATGTCGCGCCGGGCGCGCCGCGCATCCAGGACCTGCTGGCGCGGCCGGGACACACGCTGACCGCCGACGAGCGCGCCCTGATGGGCGACGTGCTGACCCGGCTCTTTCGCGATCTCGATGCCGGCGAGCGGCGCGAATGGAGCGAGCGGCTGGCGCGCAAGGCCAATGCGCCGCGCTATCTTGTCGCCGCCCTTGCCGCCGACGACATCGGCGTCGCCCTGCCCGTGCTGGCGGCGAGCGAGGCGCTCGAGGACGACGACCTGATCGAGGTGGTGCGGCGCCGCTCGCCGCAGCACCAGGCGGCGGTCGCCATGCGCCGGCCGCTGTCGGCGCGCGTCGCCGCGTCACTGATTGCCGGCGGCCAGGTCGGCGCCATTGCCGCGCTGCTCGAGAACGAGGCCGCCGAGATGCCGGCCGACGCGCTGGCGCTCCTGGTCGAGCAGTCGCGGCGCATCGCCGCCTACCGGACCCCGCTGTTGCGCCGCGCCGAGCTGAGTGCCGAACAGGCCCGCCGACTCTACTGGTGGGCTTCGCACGAGCAGCGCGCCGCCATTCGCCAGCGCTTCAACCTCGGCATGGCGCAACTCGGCGCCGTGGCCGAGGTCGAGCCGCCGACCGACGACGTCGCGCCGGCCGACGAGGAGCGGCTGTCGGCGGCGGCGATCACCCCGCAGCTCCTCCTCGATCTGCTGCAGGGCGGCAAGCATGCCGTGTTCGAGGCCCTTTTCGGCGAGCTCAGCGGCTTGCGCGGCGCGACGCTGGAGCGCGTTCTCTATGAGCCGAGCGGCGAGGAGCTGGCCATCGCCTGCCGCGCCGTCGAGATCGACCGCGTCGCCTTTCCGCGGCTCTTCCTGCTCGCCCGCATGGGCCGCCGCGCCGAGGGCGATCCGCGCGACATGGCGCGCGCCCTTGCCGCCTTCGACCGCACCAGCGCCGACGCGGCGCGGCGCGTCCTCGCCGGCTGGGCCGGCGAGCGGCAGGGGGGCAGCGCGGGCGGCGCCTGACCGGCGGCCTCAGGCGACGCGGGGCCGGGCGCGGCCTTCGTAGAGATCGCGGCCTTGGGCCAGCGCCGCGATCTTGGCGTCGGCGATCGGGCGCTTGAGCATCCAGAAGCCGCAATCGGGGTGGATGTAGCGCACGCGGCCGGCACCGATCACGCTCTCGGCGCGGTCGATGGCGCGGGCGACCGAATCGGCGCTCTCGATCTCGGTCGACTTGATGTCGACGACGCCGAGGCCCATGCCGATCTCGGGGCGCAGGTCCTTGAAGGCGGCGAGCTCCTCGACCGGGCGGTGGGCGTTCTCCATCACGATGTGGTCGACATGCAGGCTGTTGAGATAGTCGATCAGCTTGCTCCAGGTGCCCTTCTGGATGCTCTGGCCGCCGTAATTGCCGAAGCAGAGATGCACGGCCGGCACGGTCTGCACGGCATCGAGCACCCGATTGATCGCGCTTGCCGCCCAGCGCCATTCGTCGGCGTGGCCCGGCAGGTTGGCCTCGTCGAGCTGCACCACGTCGGCGTCGAGATGGCGGACCTGGTCGGCCAGCGCGTCGGCGATGGCGTCGGCGAGCGCCGCCACGTCGCGGTAGTGGCGGTCGAGCAGGGTCTTGGCCAGCATGTGCGGTCCGGTGACCGTGAACTTGAACGACCGCGTCGCCAGCCGCCGGGCACGGGCGCAGGCATGCGGCAGATCGAGCGTGCCGCCGCCGACCGGCCCGTCGACCACGCCGGGCGGCCGGCTGCGGAAGCGCATGCCGGCCTGGGCCCGGTAGGCGGTCAGCTCGTCGAAGCCGATCTCGGTGCGGATGCCGGCCATCGGCCGCACGAAGTACTCGATCATGCCGTTGGTCTCGGGATGGTCGGGATCGAAGCGATAGAGCTCGCCGTCGCAGACCAGGTCGATGCCGGCCCGCTCCTGGGTGGCGATCACCACCCGGGTGGCGTCGACGAGCGCCTGCTCGCTCGGCAGCGCGACGAGCCAGTCGGGGACCGGATAGGAGCCGACGACGGTGGTCCTGATGCGCGGGGCGCTTTCGGCCATGACGGGGACGAGCCTCTGCTTGACAGGTGGGCCAAGTATCCAGTTGGTTACTTATAGCGTTGGCGGCCGATCGCCGCCAGCACCCAGGCCCCGGGGAGGGCGCAAGGCATGAAAGCGAACGCCGTGGCGTTGCCGGAGACTTTCGCCGACGCCGAGCATCTCGAGGAAGTGATGACGGCGCCGTCGGCGGCGCTGAGCGCGCGGCTCGCCGCGGTGCCCGGCGACATCATCGTGCTCGGGGTCGGCGGCAAGATGGGGCCGACGCTGGCGCGCCTCGCCAAGCGCGCCGCGCCGGGCAAGCGCGTCGTCGGCGTCGCCCGCTTCAGCGAGCCGGGCCTGAAGGCGCGGCTCGAATCCTGGGGCGTCGAATGCATCGCCGCCGATCTGCTCGACCGTGCGGCAATCGAGCGGCTGCCCAAGCTCGACAACGTGATCTTCATGGCCGGGCGCAAGTTCGGCTCGAGTGGCAATCAGCCGCTGACCTGGGCGATGAACGCCTATGTCCCGGCGCTGGTCGCCGAGGCCTTCCGCGCCTCGCGCATCGTCGCCTTCTCGACCGGCTGCGTCTACCCCTACGTCAAGGTGCTGCACGGCGGCGCCACCGAGGCGGTGCCGGTCAATCCGCCGCCCGGCGAGTACGCCAATTCCTGCGTCGCCCGCGAGCGCATGTTCGAGCATTTCTCGCAGGTTCACGGCACGCCCGGGCGCCTGATCCGCCTCAATTACGCGATCGACATGCGTTACGGCGTGCTGCACGACGTCGGCCGCAAGGTGCTGACCGGCGCGCCGATCAACCTTTCGATGGGGCATGTCAACGTGATCTGGCAGGGCGACGCCAACAGCATGGTGCTGGGCGCGCTCGCCCATTGCATGGCGCCGACCACGCCGCTCAATGTCAGCGGCCCCGAGATCGTCAGCGTCCGCGCGCTCGCCACCGCCTTCGGCGAGCGATTGGGCAGGAAGCCGGTGCTCGAGGGCAGCGAGGCCGAGACCGCCTGGCTGGTCAATTCGGGCGAGGCGATGCGGCTGTTCGGCTATCCGACCGTGCCGCTCGGCCGCATGATCGACTGGGTCGCCGACTGGCTCGCCCGCGGCATGCCGAGCCTCGGCAAGGAAACCCACTACGACGCGCGCGATGGCGTCTTCTGAGGCGGTCGCGCCCGTCGAGCACGCGCTCGACGGGCGCCATCTCGACGGCGCGCTGGCGCTTTCGGCCGAGGCCGGCTGGAACCAGGTCGCCGCCGACTGGCGCCTGATGCTCGGCTTCGGCCGCGGCTGGGGCTTCAGCGTCGACGGCCGCCTCGTGGCGACGGCGATGACGCTGCCCTATGGCGGCCGCTTCGCCTGGATCTGCATGGTGCTGGTCGCCGCGGACTGGCGCCGGAAGGGCCTGGCGACCCGGCTGTTGCGGCGCTGCCTCGATCACTTGCGCGAGGCGGGGCTGACCGCCGGCCTCGATGCGACGCCGGCCGGGCGGACGGTCTATCTCGGCCTCGGCTTCCGCGACACCTGGGGCATGCAGCGCCTGGTCTTCGACGCGGCGCGCCTGGCGCCGCCGGCTCCGTCGCCGGGCGTGACGCTGCGTCCAATCGCTGGCGCCGACCTGCCGGCGCTTGCCGCCTGGGACGCGGCGGTCTTCGGCGCCGAGCGCCGCGAGGTGCTGCGCCATCTCGCCGGGCGACTGCCCGCCGCCGCCTGGCTCGCCGAAAGCGGCGGGCGCATCGTCGGCTATGTGCTCGGCCGCGACGGGCGGCGGGCGACGCAGCTCGGCCCGCTCGCCGCCGACAGCCAGGCGATCGCGCTGGCGCTGCTGGCGCGCGGCGCCGCGGCGGTCGGCGGCCGGCTCTATCTCGACCTCGCCGACCGCCAGGCCGGGTTGCGGCGCTGGCTCGACGCCGGCGGCGCCAGCGCCGAGCGGCCGCTGATGCGCATGGTGCATGAAAAAAGCGCCGCTTTCGACGACGCGGCGCGGCTCTTCGCGGTGGCGGGGCCGGAGCTCGGCTGACGCTGGGCCCCGGCCGCGCGAGCACTATTTCTTCATCTTGATCGACTTGTCGAGGAACTGGTTGGTGTAGGCGGTCTTGATGTCGAACGGCTTCTCGAGGCCGAGATAGGTCTTGACCAGCTCGTAGTCGGCGGCCATGCGCTTGTCGTCGAGCCAGCCGAGCGCGACCGAGCGCGAGGTCTGGTCGCTCATCAGCTTCTCGACCAGGCCCCAGTTCTCCATCTCGTTGTCGAACTTGAGCGCGCTGTTGGCCTCGACCAGGGCGTCGATGCAGGGCTTGGCGTTGTCGACGCAGGCGGCAAAGGCCTGCTGCGTCACCTTGACGAAGGCGGCGACCTTGTCCTTGTTCTTCTGCAGGTAGGGGCCGTGCGCGATCACCGTGTTGCCGTAGGGGTTGACGCCGGCATCCTTCCAGGGAAGGAAGCCCATGTCGGCGCCGAGCTCGCGCTCGAAGACGTGGTGCAGGTTGTAGAACGAGGTGGTGGCGTCGATCGCCTTGCTCTTCAGCGCCGCCAGCTTGGCATTGGCGTCGACGTTGACCCAGGTGACCGAGGCGGGGTCGATGCCGTTGGCCTTGGCCAGCGCCGGCCACATCGCCCGCGCCGCGTCGCCCGGCGGGTTGCCGATCTTCTTGCCGGCGAGGTCCTTGATGCCCTTGATGCCCGAGCTCTTCAGCCAGTAGAGGCCCTGCGGCGAGTTGGCGTAGACGTTCATCAGGCCGACCAGGTCGGCACCCTTGCCCTTGGCGACGAGCACCACCGCCATGTCGGCGAGGCCGAGCTCGCTGGCGCCGGCGCCGACCTTCTGCGCCGCCGCGGCCGAGCCGCGCTGGTGGTCGAAGGCGACGTCGAGGCCGGCCTTCTCGTACCAGCCCATCTTCTTGGCGTAGTAGTAGGGCGCGTGGTCGCCGCCGGCGACCCACTGGAAGGTGAAGTTGACCTTGTCGGCGGCGGTCGCCGGCAGCGCGGCGGCGGCAAGGCCGATCAGGCCGACGGAAGCGGCGAGGGCGCGGATCGCCTGGTGCATGGTTCGGGACCTCCCTGTGGTCGTTCTCGGAACGATGCCGCGCGGGTTGACCGCCCGTGCGGCGCCGGTGCATTTTCACGTAACCGGCTGGTTACAAAGGACGATAAAGAGCACCATGCAGGCTGTCAACAAGCGGCGACCCAAGGCGCCGGCGCGCAACCGCCGCCAGCCCGAGGAGACGCGCCGGCGCATCCTCGCCGCGGCGACGCGCGAATTCGCCGCCAAGGGGCTGGCGGGGGCGCGCGTCGACGAGATCGCCGCCCGCGCCGGCGCCAACAAGCGCATGCTCTACCAGTATTTCGGCAACAAGGAGGACCTCTGGCTGGTGGCGCTCGAGCGGGTCTACGAGGCGATCCGCAGCGAGGAGGGGCTGCTCGACGTCGAGCGCCTCGACCCGGTGGCCGGCATGCGCCGGCTGGTCGCCTTCAATTTCCGCTACCACAGCCGGCATCCCGAGTTCCTCGCGCTCCTCAACAGCGAGAACCTGCACCGCGCCCGCTATCTCAGGCGCTCGCGGCGCATCCAGGGGATGCATTCGCCGCTGCTCGCGCTGATCGACGGCCTGCTGCGCCGCGGCCAGGCCGCCGGGCTGTTCCGCCGCGGCGTCGACGCGATGCAGCTCTACATCTCGATCGCCGCGCTCGGCTATTTCTACTTCTCCAACGTCCACACGCTCTCGACCATCTTCGGCCGCGACCTGGCGACGGCGGCGGCGCAGCGCCGGCGCGAGCGGCACGTGGTCGACATGGTGCTCGGCTATCTGCGCCCTTGACGGCGGCGCCGTTGACAGCGGCGGCTGGTTGTTGAAATGTAACCAGACGGTTACTTGAGGCGGCGATGACATTGACCTGGTCCGACTGGCCGGCCGAGGTGCTGGCGATCCTGCGGCGAGGCGCGGTGATCCCGGCGCACCTGCTGGCGCTCGACGCGCGGCGCGGGCTCGACGCGCGCCGCCAGCGCGCGCTCGCCCGCTATTACCTCGATGCCGGCGCCGGCGGGCTGGCCGTCGGCGTGCACTCGACCCAGTTCGCCATCCGCGACGCCGGCCTCTACGAGCCGGTGCTGAAGCTCGCCGCCGAGACCGCCCGGGACTGGGGCCGCCGCCCGCTGGTGATGATCGCCGGCCTGGCCGGCCGCACCGCGCAGGCGGTGCGCGAGGCCGAAATCGCCCGCGGCCTCGGCTATCACGGCGGGCTGCTCAGCCTCGCCGCCCTGCGCGGCGCCGGCGAGGACGAGATCATCGACCATTGCCGCGCCGTCGCCGAGGTGCTGCCGCTCGTCGGCTTCTACCTGCAGCCGGCGGTCGGCGGCATCCACCTGCCGGCCGGCTTCTGGCGCCGCTTCGCCGCGATCGACAACGTGGTGGCGATCAAGATCGCGCCGTTCAACCGCTACCGCACCCTCGACGTGGTGCGCGGCGTGGTCGAGGCCGGCGCCGAGGAGCGCATCACCCTCTATACCGGCAACGACGACCACATCGTGCTCGACCTGCTGACGCCCTTCGCCGTGCGGCGCGGCGGCGCCGAGGTGACGGTGCGCATCCGCGGCGGGCTGCTCGGCCATTGGAGCGTGTGGACCAGGTCGGCGGTCGAGTTGCTGGCGCGCATCCACGCCGCGGTCGAGCGCGGCGCCATCGACGCCGACCTGCTGGCCCTCGATTCCAAGGTCACCGACTGCAACAGCGCCTTCTTCGATGTGGCCAACGACTTCCACGGCTGCATCGCCGGCTGCCACGAGGTGCTGCGCCGCCAGGGCCTGTTCGAGGGCATCTGGTGTCTCGACCCCGCGGAGGGGCTGTCGCCCGGCCAGGCGGCCGAGATCGACCGCGTCATGCGGGCCTATCCCGACCTCGCCGATGACGCCTTCGTCGCCGCCAACCGCGAGCGCTGGCTGGCATGAGCGCTTCCGCCCTTCATCGGCGGGCGAACCGGCCCTAGGATGGCGGCCGGGCCGGGATGCCGACGATGCAGATCTCCAACGACACGCTTCGCCGCTACGCCATCGCCGTGGTGGTCCACCTGCTGCTGGTGGCGGCCTGGCACGCCTTCGTCGTGCTCGGCGAGGTGCCGAAATTCGTCATGCCGACGCCGCTGCAGGCGGTCGAGGCGCTGTTCAGCGGCAGCTACCGCTGGACCGAGAACATCGTCGCCACGGCGGCCGAGATCTACGGCGGCTACCTGCTGGCGGTGACGGTCGGCGTCGCCACGGCGCTGCTCTTCTCGTGGGTGCGCCTGCTCGAGGAAGTGGTGATGCCGGTCCTGGTCAGCCTCAACATGATCCCGAAGGTGGCGCTGGGCCCGCTAATCATCGTCTGGATCTCCTACGGCGTCTTCCCCAACATGGTGATCGCATTCTCGATCTGCTATTTCCCGATCGTGCTGACCACCGCCCGCGGCCTGCGCGAGGTCGAGCCCGACCTGATCGACCTGGTGCGCAGCCTGCGCGGCTCGCGCTGGCAGATCTTCACCAAGATCCAGCTGCCCGGCGCGCTGCCCTACATTTTCTCGGGGATGAAGGTGGCGGCGGTGCTGGCGGTCGCCGGCGCCATCGTCGGCGAGTTCCTCGGCTCGGAGCGCGGCCTCGGCTACCTGATGCTGCAGGTGCAGGTGACGCTCGACACGGCGGCGATGTTCATGGCGGTGATGCTGATCACGCTGCTCGGCGTCGTCCT
>CAYTWJ010000103.1:0-9531 GCA_964442055.1 uncultured Rhodospirillaceae bacterium
CCTTCCTGGCCCAGGCGCAAAATGCCTCCGTCAGAACCGGTTCCAAATAGGGGAACCATGCTCTATGTTCCGGGCCTGCCGAAAAGGAGTGAGGCCCCATGCGCGCCGAAATGCAGGCGATCGCCGACGAAATCCAGCAGTCGCTCGGGCTGCTGAGGAGGCATCTTTGACTGGGATGCCGCGCGAAGCCGCCTGGCCGATCTGAACGCCCGCGCCGAGGCGCCCGACCTCTGGAGCGACCCCGCCGCCGCCCAGGCGCTGATGCGCGAGCGCAACCGGCTCGCCCGCACCGTCGAGGGCCAGCAGAGGCTCGAACAGGACCTCAAGGACGCGGTCGAGCTGATCGAGCTGGCCGAGGCCGAGAGCGACGCCGCCGTGCTGGCCGACGCCGAGAAGGCGCTTGAGGCCTTGCGCGAGCGGGTGGCGCGCCAGCGGCTCGAAAGCTTGCTCGCGGGCGAGGCCGACGCCAACGACGCCTATCTCGAGGTCCATGCCGGCGCCGGCGGCACCGAGAGCCAGGACTGGGCCGAGATGCTGTTGCGCATGTACGTGCGCTGGGCCGAGGACCACGGCTACAAGGTCGAGTGGATCGAGGAGAGCGGCGGCGAGGAAGCGGGCATCAAGTCGGCCACCGTCAAGGTGGTCGGCGAGAACGCCTATGGCTGGCTCAAGACCGAGAGCGGCGTGCACCGGCTGGTGCGCATCTCGCCCTTCGATTCCCAGGCCCGCCGCCACACCAGTTTCGCCTCGGTCGGCGCCTATCCGGTGATCGACGAGAACATCGAGGTCGAGATCCAGGACAAGGACCTGCGCATCGACACCTACCGCGCCTCGGGCGCCGGCGGCCAGCACGTCAACCGCACCGACAGCGCGGTGCGCATCACCCATATCCCGACCGGTATCGTCGTGCAGTGCCAGAGCGACCGCAGCCAGCACAAGAACCGCGCCGCCGCCTTCAACATGCTGAAGGCGCGAATCTACCAGCTCGAGCTGGAGAAGCGCGAGGCCGAGCGCCAGGCCCTGCACGAGGCCAAGACCGAGATCGGCTGGGGCCACCAGATCCGCTCCTACGTGCTGCACCCCTACCAGATGGTCAAGGACCTGCGCACCGGGGTCGAGGCCGGCAACGCGCAAGGCGTGCTCGACGGCGACCTCGACCGCTTCATGGCGGCGGCGCTGGAGCAGAAGGCGGCGGAGCGCGGCGCGGCAGCGAACTAGGGCGCGGCGGCGGCGTCAGTTGGTGGCCGGCGGCGCGTCGGGCAGGCCGGCCGCGCGCAGATGGTCGGCGAAGCGCTTGGTCAGATCGGGCGAGCGGGGGTACTTCCAGAGGTTCAATGCCACACGCACGTTGTGCTTGGGCCGGGCCTTGAGAATCGGTTCGACATGTTGTCGCGCTTCGTCACGCCGCCCCAGGGCCATCAGCGCCACCATTTCCATGATCCGGCATGGTACGTAAACCGGGTTCTTGGCCAAGCATTCTTTCGTCACCGGCAGGAGACGCTCGAATTCGTCCAGCGCATAAAAGATCGACGCCTCGAAGGCATAGTAATGTACCGGGCGCAATGGGTTCAGCGCCACAGCCCGGTTCATGATCTCTGCGGCCCTCGTGTAGTTACCGGCCATTTTCTCGGCATTCGCCAGCACGACGAGGTTGTAAGCATCGTTTGGGCCGAGCTCGACGGCCTTTCGAGCGGTGGCAAGAGCTTCGTCGATCTCGCCGGCCACCTGCAGGCCAAAGCTCAAATAGCTATATGCCCCTGGCAGATCGGGATCGAGAGCAACCGCACGGCGTGCGGTTGCGATGGCTGCCGGAAGATCGTCGAGAGTGAGGGCGCCTGTGATGGCCGAGGCGGCATCAGAGGCGTTGAGGGCCGCGAGGTGCGCGTAAGCTGGGGCATAGGTGGGGTCTAGCTCGATTGCGCGATCGAGGTCCTTTCGAGCGGCTAGGAATGCCTCCTTGGTAAAGCGGTATCTGTGCGCAATTCCCCGTAAAGTGAGCTCATAGGCGTCAAAGTTACTGATCGGCCGCCGAAGCGCACCGGCTTTCTCGGCCTCCCGCATGTGCGAGAACAGCGTGCCGGCGATGCGTTTGATGATCCTGTCCTGCGCTTCGATGATTTCCGTCGCTGGAACGTCGTAGCGTTCCGCCCAGACATGCTGGCCCGACGTGCTGTCGATGAGCTGGGCGGTCAGGCGCAAGCGATCGCCCGCCTTGCGCACGCTGCCCTCCAGCACGTATTTGACGCCGAGCTGGCGGCCGATCTCCCCGGCCTTCAACCCCTTGCCCTTGAAGCTGAAGCTGGTGTTGCGCGCCATGATGGTGAGGTCGCGGTTGCGCGCGAGCTCGGTGATGATGTCCTCGGCGATGCCGTCGGCGAGGAAGCCTTGATCCCGATCGTCCGACAGGTTGTCGAACGCAAGAATGGCGAGCGATGGCAGGTCGGGTACGATCCCGCGCGTCGGGCCGGCGGCGCGTCCGGTGGTCAGGTGCGGCCACAACGACCAGACGGCGATGACCGCGACGACCACGATCAGGCCTGCGGCGGCCGCCAGCGCCGGTTTTAGCGGCAGCGCAATCCGCCTGCGGGCGCGCGTCGCGGCGGCACCCATCTCGACCCGCCAGACCTCGACCGGCTCGTCGATGTTCTTGAGGCGCTGCGGCCCTAGCGGCGCGATGGCGACGTCGAGCTTGCCCCGGAGCTGGTTCTTGATGTTGCGGGCGACGGCGATGCCGCCCGGCTCGGCCAGGCCCTCGATGCGGGCGGCGATGTTGACGCCGTCGCCGTAGATCTCGCCGTCGGGCTCGATGACGATGTCGCCGAGATTGATGCCGATGCGGAACTCGATCCGCTCCTCGTCGGGCAGGACCGCGTTGCGCTCCGCCATGTCGCGCTGGATGTCGATCGCCGCCGCCACCGCCTCGACCGCCGACGAGAACTCGACCAGCGCCCCGTCGCCCATCAGCTTGACGATGCGCCCGCCGTGGCGGGCGATGGCCGGCTCGGCCGCCTGCTTGCGGCGCTCCTTCAGGCGGGCGAGCGTGCCCGCCTCGTCGCGGCCCATCAGGCGCGAATAGCCGACCACGTCGACCGCCATGACGGCGGCGAGCCGGCGTTCAGCCTTCGGCATCGAGTTGGTGGTCATGCCCCCCGACCCCAACAGCTACGGCCAAAAGTATAGCAATCAGAGGTTGCGACGGCGAGGGCATTTTTTCCTCGCTCGGCTGGGCCGGGCGGGCGGACGAGGGGCGTGGCCACCACCGTCGTATTGCCGCTGTGGCTCCTGGTGCCGCTGGCGCTCCTCGCCGCGGTGGCGCTGGTCGACCGGCTGCTGCTGCCCGGCACGCGCTGGTTCCTGCGCCGGCGCGTCAACCGCGTCATCGACGAGCTCAACGCGCGCCTGAGCCTGCGCCTGCCCCCCTTCAAGCTGACCAGGCGCGAGGTGCTGATCGACCGCCTCTGCTTCGACCCGCAGGTGCTGGAGGCCGCCGAGGCGCACGCCCGCGCCAACGACCAGCCGCGCGAGGCGGCGATGGCCGAGGTCGCCGCGTACGCGCGCGAGATCGTGCCCGCCTTCAACGCCTGGCTCTATTTCCGCACCGGCTACCGGCTGGCGAAACGGGTGGCGCGCAGCCTCTACCGCGTGCGGCTCGGCTTCGCCGACCTCGAATCGCTCGGCCGGCTCGACCGCGAGGCGACGGTGGTCTTCGTCATGAACCACCGCTCGAACATGGACTACGTGCTGGTCGCCTATCTCGCCGCCGACCAGACCGCGCTCTCCTACGCCGTCGGCGAATGGGCGCGGGTCTGGCCGCTGCAGCAGCTGATCCGCGCCATGGGCGCCTATTTCATCCGCCGCAACTCGCAGGACCCGCTCTACCGGCGCGTGCTCGAGCGCTACGTGCACATGGCGACGCAATCGGGGGTCACCCAGGCGATCTACCCCGAGGGGGGATTAAGCCGCGACGGGGGCCTGCGCGCGCCCAGGCTCGGCCTGCTCGACTACATGCTGCGCGGCTTCGACCCGGCGGCGTCGCGCGACATCGTCTTCGTGCCGGTCGGCCTCAATTACGACCGCGTGCTCGAGGACCGCAGCCTGGTCTTGAGCCTCGACAAGGCCGCGCCGCGCCGCGGCCCGCTCCATGCGCTCGGCAAGACGCTCGGCTTCGTCGCGCGCAATGTCGGCCTGATGATGCGCGGGCGCTGGTACCGCTTCGGCTATGCCTGCGTCAATTTCGGCCGCCCGTTCGGGCTCAAGGACTGGCTGGCGCGGCGTGGCGCCGGCGCGCCGGCGGCATTTGCGCGCGAGGCGCGCTTCGCGCTCGTCCAGGACCTGGCCGACGGCCTGATGGCGGCGGTCGGGCGGGTGGTCCCGGTGCTGCCGGTCTCATTGGTGGCGACCGTGCTCCTGCGCGCCCGCGGCCGCGGCCTCAGCCGGCTCGAGCTCAAGGCCGAGGCGCAGGCGCTGATGGCGGCGCTCGAGGCGGCGGGGGCGCATGTCTATGTCCCGCGGGCCGACCGCGACTATGCCATCGATGTCGGCCTGCGCATGCTCTCCCTGCGCCGGCTGGTGCGCGAAGACGGCGGGCTCTTTGCCGCGCGCGAGGACGAATTGCCGCTGCTCGGCTACTACGCCAACGCCATCGCCCATCTGCTGCCGGGGCCGGCCGTGGCGCGGGCGGCGCAATGAAGCGGCCGGCGGCCGCGCCCCGCGACCTGGTCGTGCTGCTGCACGGGCTCGGGCGCACGCGCCTCAGCCTGTGGCGGCTCGAGCGCGCGCTGCGCGAGGCCGGCTACGAGACGCTGAACTGGGGCTATCCGAGCCGCCGCCTCGACTTCGCCCAGCTCGCGCGTCGCTTCCGGGCGCTGCTGGCACGGCTCGCCGGCCGGCCGGGGCGGGTCCACTTCGTCGGCCATTCGCTCGGCGCGCTGCTGATCCGCGCCGGGCTGAGCGAGCCGGCCGGCTTCCGGGTCGGCCGCATCGTCATGCTGGCGCCGCCCAACCGCGGCGCCGCCATCGTCAACGAGATCGCGCGCGTGCCCGGCCTGCCGCGGCTCTTCGGCCGCATCACCGCCGAGCTCAGGCGCGACAGCGAGGCGTTGCGCGGGCTCGGCGTGCCGCGCGCCGAGATCGGCATCGTCGCCGGCACGCGCGAGCTGCACCTGCTCAACCCGAGCTCCTGGCTGATGGCGCTCATCGGCGCGCGCGAGGCCCACGACGGCACGGTCGAGCTCGAATCGCAGCCGCTGCCCGGGATGCGCGACTTCGTCGCCGTCGAGACGACGCACACCATCATCGCCGACCATCCCGAGACGATCCGCCAGACGCTGCATTTCCTCGCCAAGGGCGTCTTCGACCACCGGCCGGCCGGCCCGCCTACTTGAACCCGGCGGCGCGCAGCTCGTCCTCGCTGCGCTCCCACAACGGCTTCTCGAAATAGAACCGCGCCTTGCCCTCGTCGGCGTAGACGAACTTGTGCTCGAAATAGGCATAGACCGCCGCGCGCAGGCGCGGATCGGGCACGACGAAGGCGCCCCTGGCCTCGTAGTCTTCGATCAGCCTGCGGTAGGCGTCGATCGGCTCCCAGCCGGCCTGCTGGAAGATGATGCGTCCGCCGAACTCGCGGTGGAGCGCCTGGTCGACCTTCCAGCGCCGCACCCAATGCGCCGCCACTCGCCGCTGCGCCTCCTCGGCCTGCCGCGCCAATGCGGGGTCGCGCCGGCGCTCGGCCTCTTGCGCGAGGAAGGCGTCGATCTGCTCGATCGTCTTGAGATGCGCCTCGGCCTCGCGGCGGCGGGTGGCCGGCAGGTCGGGGCGCGCCAGCTCGCCTTCGAGCCGGTGCCGCTCGGCCGCGCGCCGCACCGCGTCCTGGGCGCGGAAGGCGCGCAGGTGACGGACGTTCGATTCGATCTCGGCCGGGCTGGCCGCGATGTCGCGCCTGGTGGCGTAGTCCTCGAACACCGCCGACCAGACCAGCCCGCGCAGCCGCTCGTGGCGCGCCCGCTCGGCCGCGGCGGCGTCGAGCGGCTGCTGGCCGGGCGAGACGGCCGGTGGCTCGATGTCGCGGGCCAGGATCTTGCGCCCCAGCACTTCGGCGACGGCCGCTTCCTGGGCCGGGCATTCAGCCGGCAGCGACGCGGCGATGCCCAGCACGAGCAACGCGGCGATACGCACGGGATAAGCGAGGACCATGTCCGGTCGCGGCCTTGTCCCGCGGGGGCGCGCCCGCGGATTCACGCGAACCGCCGGCGCTCAGGCGCCGGCGAGGCGGATCGGCGGCTCGCCGGTGTCGAACGGTTCGCGCGGGTGCGCCGGCTCGGCACCGGGCCGGCGGTACTCGGCGTTCTTGAGCACGCCCTCGACGCGCGCGCCGGCCTCGATCGACAGGCTTTCGTGCCAGATGTCGCCGCTGACGCGCGCCGATTTCGAGAGCTCGACCATGCGCGCGCGCACCGCCCCCTGCACCTCGCCGTGCACGATGACGTGCTCGGCGGCGATCTCGCCCTTGACGCGCGACTCGGCGCCCAGCGTCAGCCGGCCGGCGACGATGTCGCCCTCGACGACGCCGTCAACCTGCAGCTCGTCTTCGGTGGTCAGGTTGCCGGCGATCGCGAGGCCGGCCGAGATGATCGACGGCGCGCCCTTCCTAGCGGGCGGCGCCGGCGGCATTTGCTTCTTGCTGCTTGAAAACATGGTTTCCCGCCTCGATGAAATTCGCGGGATCCTGCGGCTCGCCGTTGTAGACCACCTCGTAGTGGAGGTGCGTGCCGGTGGACCGGCCGCTCGAGCCGATGATGCCGATTTTCTGTTGCGGGCGCACGCGCTCGCCCTCGTGCACCAGGATCTCGCGCAGGTGGCCGTAGCGCGTCTTGAAACCGAGGCCGTGGTCGATCTCGACCAGCCGGCCATAGGGGCCCTTGCGGCCGGCGACGGTGACGACGCCGCCGGCGGCGGCCTGGATCGGCGTGCGCGGCGGCGCGGCGATGTCGAGTCCGTGATGCATCGCCGGCTGGCGCGTGAGCGGGTCGATGCGCCGGCCGTAGCTGCTCGACACGTAGCCCCCGTCGACCGGGCGCGCCAGCGGCATGGTCTCGACCAGCGCCTGCAAGCCGGTCCAGCGGGCCAGTTGCAGTTCGAGCGACATGACGCCGCGATCGAGCAGGCCGGAGCCGCGGCTCGACGCCGCGGCGCGCGCCCTGGTCGCGTCGGCATAGGCGACGAAGGGACCGCCCTGCGGCTTGGACCGCGGGCGCGGGCCGGCGGACGGGGCGGCTGCGCCGCCATGCTGGCTGGCGCGGCTGAGCAACTGGTCGACGTCGAGGCCGGTGACGCGCAGCGCCTTCTCGAGCGAGGCGATGCCGGCGCGGGTCTGGCGCTCGATGCGGGCGGTCAGCTCCTTCTGCGCGGCCTCGGTTCCGGCGAGGCGCTCCTGCAGCGTGCTCAGCTGGCTGGCGAGCTTCTCGCGCGAGTGCAGCGCCGCATCGCGCTCCTCGGCGATCTCGGCCAGCCGGTCGTAGGTCGCATCGTAGCGCTGCAGCAGGGCGCCGTGCTGTTCGGCGATGCCCTGCAGGCGGCGGTACTTCTCTTCGAATTCCGTGGCGGTCAGGGCGAAGTGTTGCTGGGTGTCGCGATATTCGGCCAGCAGGCTATCGTAGGCGGCAGCCATCTCGGCGATGCGCCGGTCGCGCGAGCCGATCTCGCGTTCTTGCAGTGCCAGTCGCGTGGCGAGATAGCCGGCGCCGCTCGCCGCGGCGATCAGCGTGCAGCCGACGAACGCGGGAAGCCAGCGCGGCACAGTGACGAAGCGGAAGCCGCCGCCACTGCGATAGTAGAACTGGCGCTCCGTGAATAACCGGGCCGTGAGGCTTTGGCACCGGTTCGCAAGCCCTCTGCTCATCTCCCCCCGTTGAGCAAGTGGTTTCGACCTAGGCCGATTGGCGGCGGTATTGGAGCGGATTCCACCGCCGATGGCAACCCGGAATCAATCCCGCGACTCGATCGGTATTTGGCGCGAATTTCCACCGTCAATCGCTGGAATTCGCTGCGACTCCCGCGGCTTCGTCGCAGCGGGCTGCGACCGCGCGCATCGATGCGCGCAGGAGTCGCAGCGACTGCGGACCAAAATGAAGTACATATCTACTACCGCCCCCCGCTGCCTCTTTTGTCTTATTCTTGCAACAGGAACGCCGAGACAGTGCAGCGCGGCGTCCAGTCGGGAGGGAGACATCATGGGGAGCAAGGGGCGGCTACTTGCCGCCGCCGCCGCAAGCGCGGCAATCATGGCGCTCGGGCAACCGGCGCACGCCACCAACGGCTATTTCATCACCTGCGTCGGCGCGTACAACTGCGGCATGGCGGGCGCGGGCGTAGCGCTGCCGACCGACGCCACCAATGCCGGCGTCAATCCGGCGCTGATGGCGCGCGTCGGCAACGAGGCGATCCTCTCGCCCGCCTGGTTCCATCCGGTGCGCACCATCGACGCCAAGGGACCGCTCGGCAACAGCGCGGCCGGCGAGCAGACGAGCAGCAATGAGCATTTCGTCGAGGGCGCGGCGGGCGTGAACTACACGCTCAATCCGACCTTCTCGCTCGGCGCCTCGCTCTACGGCAGCGGCGGCATGATGACCAAGTACGAGCAGCCGCGCATCAATCCGGCCTTTCTGCCCTCGCCTGGCGGCGCCTACGACAACGAAGTGCGCTACCGGATCGGCAATCTGGTGCCGACCCTGTCGGCGCGGCCGACCAAGGACAGCGCCTACGGCATCGGCGTGATCCTCGCCTATTCCGATTTCAAGACCAACTTCGCCACCGCGCCTTTCAACTTCCGCACGCAAGGTAACCTGGAGCTCGACCAGGCCTTCGGCGTGGGCGTGCGCGTCGGCGGGCTCTGGGACGTGAGCCCGGCCTTGACCCTCGGCGCCACCGTGTCGACGCCGGTCTGGTTCGAGGAATTCGGCAAGTACAGGGACGTATTCCTCGGCCCGGTCAACACCCCGCCCCACGGCACCATCGGCCTCGCCTGGCACGTGACGCCGAGCACCGACATCGCCTTCGACGTGAAGTACATCGCCTACGAGACGGTCAAGGCGATCGGCAAGCAGCCGGCGCAGGGCGGCTTCGGCTGGGAGAACATGCCGGTCTTCATGCTCGGCGCCCAGCACCGCCTGAACGAGTCGCTGACGCTGCGCGCGGGCTACAATTACGGCCCGTCGCCGATCCCCGAGAACAACACCTTCGCCAACGCGCTGTTCCCGGCGGTCATGGAGCACCATGTCGCCGCCGGCCTGACCTACGCGCTCTCGCCGCGCTGGCAGCTCACCGGCAGCGCCTTCTACGCCTTCAAGGCGGAGCAGACCGACCCCGGCACCGGCGACGTCTACAGCCAGAACGGCGTCGGCACGCATGTCGACATGTATCAGATGGGCGTGCAGTTCGCCGTGAAGTGGACCTTCTGAGCGGCGCGGCGGCCCAGGCAGGGCCGCCGCCGCGTCCCTACAACGCCTGCGCCGCGGCCAGCACCTCCTCGGCGTG
>CAYTWJ010000104.1:0-9523 GCA_964442055.1 uncultured Rhodospirillaceae bacterium
GGAATCGTGGGGAACGGCTGGTACTTCCGCGATCTGGCCGAGATCTGGCTGTGGCGCCAGAGCAACCGCCTGGTCGGCGGCGAGAAGCTCTGGGAAACGGCCAGGCGCCGCGACCCGGCGTTCACCTGCGCCAAGCTGTTCTGGTGGTACAACATGTATTCCTCGGCCGACTGGAGCGTGACGCCGCGGCCGATGTACCCGGCGGACGGGCGCAAGCTGCCCGACATCTACGCCGAGCCGCCCGAGCTGCGCGACGAGCTCAACGGGCGCCTCGGCACCTTCCCGCTGTTCCGTTTCTGGGGGCCCGCGGCGGACCTCGTCTCGAGCCGCTGGATCGCCGACGCGGCGCGGCACGTGCGCGCGACGCGCGACCCCACCCTCACCCTCGTCTATTTGCCCCATCTCGATTACGCGCTGCAGAAGTACGGGCCGCGCCATCCGGCGATCGCCGCCGAGCTCGGGGCGGTCGATGCCCTGTGCGGCGAGCTGATCGAGCAGGCGGAGAAGGATGGCGCGCGAGTGATCGTACTGTCGGAATACGGCATCACCGAGGTCAGCGGGGCGGTGTTCATCAACCGCGCGCTGCGCGAGGCGGGCCTGATCCGCGTGCGCGAGGAGCTGGGGCGCGAGCTGCTTGACGCCGGCGCCTCGACAGCGTTCGCGCTCGCCGACCACCAGGTCGCCCACATCTACGTGCGGCAACCGCAAGCGCTGGCCGAGGTCAAGGCCCTGGTCGAGCGCCTGCCTGGGGTCGAAACCGTGCTCGACGCGGAAGGCAAGCGTGCCTACGGCCTCGACCATCCGCGCTCGGGCGAGCTCGTCGCCATCTCGCGCGCCGACCGCTGGTTCGCCTATTACTACTGGCTCGACGACGCGCGCGCGCCCGATTTCGCCCGCACCGTCGAGATCCACCGCAAGCCGGGCTACGACCCGGTCGAGCTGTTTCTCGATCCCGCGCTGCGCCTGCCCAAGCTCAGCATCGGCTGGCGCCTGGCCAAGAAGGCGCTGGGATTCCGCACCCTGATGGACGTGATACCGCTCGACGCCGGGCTGGTGCGCGGCTCGCACGGGCGCGTCACCGACCGCGCCGAGGAGGGGCCGGTATTCATCACCTCGGTGCCGGAATTGCTGCCGTCAGGCGCGGTCGCGGCGACCGCGGTCAAGGACCTGGTGCTCGATCACGTCTTCGGCCCGGGCGCCTGAGCGGCGGGCCGTTCAGTTCGAGAAATCCGGGCTCATCACGTAGGCGGTGACGCCGATCAGCTGCTCGACCGAGAATTCCTCCTTCCACGACGGCATGCCTTTGAAGCCGTTATAGACGCGGTCGAAGACGAATTCCGGCTGGTAGCGCGAAGGATCGAGCTTCGGCGCCTTGCCCGGATAGGCGGTCTTGCCGTGGCAGAAGAAGCAGCGCTCCTCCCACACCTCCCTGCCGCTGGCGATGGTCGCCGGATTCCTCAGCACTTCCGGCGTCAGCTTCACGTCCTGCGCCAGCGCCACGGTCGCGACGGCGGACCCGGCCATGAAAAACGCCGCGAACGCGGCGGCAACAAGCGAACGAACCACGATTTCCTCCGAGAGCTCTCCTCGCTCCGCCCCGATGCAGGCGGAAATTCCAGGTCGCCCCGGCCCCGGCGCTCATCGCCGGGGCCGGACCTTGGTCACATCAAGGTACGATCTTGTAGATCTTGTCGAGGCTGCCCACCGGCCCCGTGGTGTCGGTGGTCATCACGTAGATCTCGCCCTCGTCGTCCTGGCCGAAGGCCAGCACGTAGGAGTTGAAGTTCGGCATGTTCGACGCCTTCACGTCCTCCATCGTCCAGGCATTGCCCGACTTGGTGGCGACATAGAGGCGGCCGTCCTTGACCGGGAACTGCTTGCTCCAGTCGCCGAAGAAGTACTTGCCCTGCCAGGCGGTGTGCTTGCCGCGATAGACATAGCCGCCGGTGATCGACAGGCCCTTGCAGTCCTTGGTGACGTTGCAGTTGTTGTACTCGATGATCGGGTCGGTCATGCCGGTCGTATCGCAGGATGCTGGGTGCTTGTTCGGGTTCAGGTAGTCGAAGCAGTGCTTGCCCTCGCGCGCCCGCCAGCCGTAATTGCCGCCCTTGGTGACGATGTCGACTTCCTCGAAGCTGTTCTGGCCGACGTCGGCGCAGAAGAGCTCGCGGCCGCCGCCCATGTCGAACGAGCAGCGCCACGGGTTGCGGAAGCCCAAGGCCCAGATTTCGGGCCGCACGCCGCTGCGGCCGACGAACGGGTTGTCGTTGGGCACAGCGTAGGGATCGCCGGAATTGACGTCGATGCGCAGAATCTTGCCGTTCAGCACCGACGTGTCCTGGCCGTTGCCGAGGGCGGGATTGTGGCCGATGCCCCAGTCGTTGGCATAGCCGCCGTCGCCGACCGAGATATAGAGCATGCCGTCCGGCCCGAAGCCGATCCAGTGGCCGTTATGGTTGAACTGCGGCCAGTGGATGTGGGTGATGATGCGCTCGGAGCTGTGATCGGCCCTGTTCGGGTTGTTCTTCGAGACCCGGTACTCGGCCACGTAGTTGGTGTGCGAGTACCAGAGCTTCTCGGCCAGGCCGGCGTCGTGGGCCAGATGGCCGCTGTAGGCGACGAAGAACCTGCCGTTATTGCGGAAGTCGGGATGGAAGGCCAGCCCGAGCAGCCCGCGCTCGTCGAAGAAGTGCTTGAGCGGAATGATGCGGCTGCTGACATCCAGGAACGGCTCGTCGAGCAGCTTGCCGTTGGGCATCAGGATGCGGATCGTGCCGGACTGTTCGATGATGAAGCGACGCTTGCTGCCGTCCGGCGGCGAGATCAGCAGGAGCGGAGCGTTGAGGCCCTCCGCCACCGGCTCGAGTTTGACCGTCATCTCGGCGAAGGCCGGAGCGGCGCTCATCGCCGCCGCCAACGCCGCCGAGAACAACAACGCCCTCGTCTTGGATTGCATTTTCCTCCCCCTTTGTGAAAGCGGCCCGCTGCGACGTCGCGACGGTGCCCGCCTTGGTGAGGCGGGATGCGAACCGCCCGATCACCAAAGCGAATTATAGTATTCCCGTTAACCGGGGTAAATGGCGCCCCGTCTCGCGGCGTTGCCGGCCCCGGCGCTCAGGTTCCCGGCACGATGCGCTGCAGCAATATCGTCGCCGCGAAGCCGGCAACCGCCAGCCACCCCAGGGTTGGCGCGCCCGCGGCGACGAGTATGACCGCGTCGAGCAGCGAAATGCCGGCGATCAATGCCACCACCGCCCTCGGCACGTCCCCTGGGCGCCGGCGCCAGAGATAGCGCAGCGCGAACAGCACCCAGGCGACGAACGCCGCGGAAAGGACAAGCGCGGTCGGCGACGCAGCGGCGCCATAGACGGCAAAAATCAGCGGCAGCGCCAGGAAGCCGAGCGGCCACAGGTTCCTCACCTCGCCCAGCGTCTCCTGCTTGGCGACATAGGTGAGGCCAATGAGATAGGCCACCAGCAGCAAGGCCGCCCCGAACAGCTCCGGCGGCAACGTGGCGCCGACCGCGCAGGCGGCGGTGACGTAGACCAGGGCGCGGCAAAGCGCCATCCACAGCGGGCTGAGGACATTTCCCTTGTGATCGTAGTTGTAATAGACGATCGCCGCCCCAAGGGCGAAGCCGCTGGCGACGGGCCGCCAGGCACTGCCTTCGGCGCCGGCAAAGCCGGCCCAGGCGAGCAGCGCGAGCGCCAGGCCCATCATGGCAAAGCCGGCCCCGAACACGGTTTCGGCCCGGACCAGGCCGGCCGGAATCGGCCGCTCCGGGCGCTCGCGGGCGTCGATATGGCGGTCGAAAGCGTCGTTGAGATACATCCCCGCCACATAAAAGAGCGACAGCGCGAGCAAAGCGGCTAGGAACCGCCCCTCGTTCGCCGCCGCCCCGGCAAGGACCGCGCCGACCAGCGCGTTGGTCCACACCGTCGGCAGGTTGGATACGCGGCCGAGCCGGAAAGCGATCCCGAGGGTCATTCGCCCAGCCTCGCCAGGACCCATTGCAGCTCGCGCGCCACGGCCTCGACGACCGGCTCGCCGCGATAGGATTCCGGCAATACGCCCCAGCTGTAGGTTTCGACCTCGAGATGGCGCGACACCGGCGCCGCGCGATGGCGGGCGAGGACGGCCTCGAGAAACGGCTGCGTCGTGGCGAAGCGCCCGAGATCGGCGCGGAAGATCGGCACGTGGAAATGGACGCGCCATTCCTCGGCCGCGCCGTCGGCGGCAAGCGCGCCCAACGCCGCCGGCAGATCGGCGAAACGCCGCAACGTGCCGTTGCGGCGCTCGACCACCTGATGCAGATAGACCTTGTCGTCGAAGGCGCGCAGCAGCCCGGCCGCCTCGGCATCGACATCGCTGATCCTGAGCCCGGCGCTGAGCTGGACTTTCGCTATGCGAATGCCGGCGCGATCGAGTTGCGACAGGCACTCGGCCGGATCCTCGTATTCGACCGCGGCGTGGCACAGGTCGAGGCAGATGCCGAGATGGCTGCGCAGCGCGTCGGCGCCTTCGGCTTGCGACAGCCCGGTGAGGGCCGCAAGGCGTTTGGCCGCCGGCGGCGCGAACAGGTGCCCGGTGAAGAAGTCGATCGCCTCGCCGATGGTCTCGATGAAGCAGCAGGGTTCCGGTTCGAGGGCGAGAGCGATGCGCCGTCCGGTCCGCTGTCGCAGCGCGACGAGATGCGCCGCGTGCCGGACCAGCCGATCGGTCATCTCTGCGGCCGCGGCCGCCGAGGTTGCGCGCGCCTTGAAGGCGCCGGGCACGGTGGAGATGCTGCCCTCGATCTCGGGATCGTCGGGCAGCATTCCGACCAGCAGATCAGCGAGAAGGTTGGTGTAGCGCAGCCGCTCGTCCTCCTGCCAATCGGGGCGATAGACATGCTCCTTGACCGGGACGCCGTGGAAGGGGCCGTAGGGAAAGCCGTTGATCGTGAAGACGTAGAGGTCGTGGTCCGACAGGATGCGACGCAGCTCGGCCAACGCCGCTTCGTCGCGCAGCGCCGCCGCTGCCGCCGCCGACAGCCGCAGGCCGATGCCGAAGGGGCGATCCGGCGCGACGCGCGCCTTGACCGCCGGCACCAGGGTTTGCAGGTTGCGCCGCACCTCGGCCCAGGATTCGCCGGGGTGAATGTTCGTGCAGTAGGTCAGATGACAGAGGCGGTCGCCGCCGAGCCTCATGGGCGGTTCTGCCGCTCCTTGAGCCAGGCGATGGCCTGCCGGATCAGCACCTCGGACATCTCGTGCACCTCGATGCCCCTGCCGATCCGCGTCAGCAAGGTGACGGTCAATTCGCCGCCCAGATGCTCGCGGAATTCGCGCAAGCCATCGAGGACCGCGAGAGCGCCGTTGCCGGCGTGCAACTCGAAAGCCTCGTGCCAGAGGCGGAAACCGAGCCGCGAGAGCAGGCGCCAGATGCGCTCTTCGTCGCCGGCCGGCAGCATGCCGGCAAGGACCGCGTAGCGGGCGTCGAGGGCAATGCCGATCGCCACCGCCTCGCCGTGGCGCAGGGCATGCCCGGTCAGCGTCTCGAGCTTGTGCGCGGCCCAGTGGCCGTAATCGAGCGGCCGGGCGCTGCCCATCTCGAAGGGGTCGCCGCCGGTGGCGATGTGGCGCATGTGCAGCTCGGCGCAGCGGCGGATCATGTATCCCAACGCCGCCGGCGCGAAGGCGACGAGGTCGGCGGCGTGCGCCTCGAGCCAGGCGAAGAAGGCGCCGTCGCGGATCAGCGCCACCTTCACCGCCTCGGCCATGCCGGCGATCTTGTCGCGGGGATCGAGCGTGGCGATGAAGGAGAGGTCGTTGAGCACCGCGAAGGGCGGCGCGAAGGTGCCGACGAAATTCTTCACCCCGAAGGCGTTGTAGCCGTTCTTCACGCCGACGCCGGAATCGTTCTGCGCCAGCACGGTAGTCGGCACCCGCACCAGGCGGATGCCGCGGTGGGTGGTGGCGGCGACGAAGCCGACGACATCCAGCATGGCGCCGCCGCCGATCGCGACGACGAAGGAGTGCCGGTCGATGCCGAGCTCGAGCAGGCGGCGCTGCAGCCGCTCGACGATGCCGGCGGCGTTCTTCGCCTGCTCACCGCCGGGAACCAGTTCCGGCGCGGCCGCGAGATCGAGGCGCGCGGCGTGGCCGGCGACATAGGCCTCGATGTCCGTCACCAGCCGCGGCCAGCTCCGCCCGACCTGCTCGTCGATGAAGACCACCAGGCGATGCCGGCGCGCCGGCTCGCAGCGCGTCAGCGCCTCGGCGAAAACCGGGTTGGCCGGCTCGAACAGGCTTTCGGTGAAATAGACGGCATAGTCGAACTCGACGGAGAGCCGCTGCCGGTGGACATTGGCCGGCTCGTCCATCCCGGCCATCGGGCTGGCGCGTTCGTACACGTTCATGGCCGCCTACCGCCCTCTGGTCA
The DNA here is from genome assembly GCA_964442055.1 of uncultured Rhodospirillaceae bacterium. GTDB lineage: Bacteria > Pseudomonadota > Alphaproteobacteria > Ferrovibrionales > Ferrovibrionaceae > CAYTWJ01. The sequence continues at coordinate 6,424 of CAYTWJ010000104.1, forward strand.
CGGCGCCGTATCCGCGCAACGCCCGCCCCGGACGGTCAATCGCCTCGGGTCGCGGGCATAATCCGTCGTCTGCGGACTAGGTCGCCGTTCCTCCCGCCAAGGACGATGTTGCAGCCCCCGACCCTTGTCAAGTGAGCCGGGAGCGCGAGGTTGGCGCACCGAGCGGGCGCGCGTGCCGTCTCCACGCGGCGCTGGCGGCGATCCCGGCGCTGGCCGGGAGCACAAAAAAATCGCACCGCCTCTTCGGAGACGGTGCGATTCTCGTTGGTTGCGGGGACAGGATTTGAACCTGTGACCTTCAGGTTATGAGGCCCATCAGCGGCACACTTTTCGTTTGTGATCTCAAATAGTTGTGCGTTTTTGGGCGGCCCGTGTCGCACTGGTGTCGCAATGACGGCCGCTGCGCGTGCGCGCACTCATATCCTGCGGCTGTCGTAGGCCCAGTGCAGCAGGGCTTGGCGCTGGCGCGGTCGGCATGCGGGATCGCCCGGTTCGCAGTGCCGTTTGATCTGCGCGACGTGTCGCCGGATTGCCTTCCAGCGTCTGATCTGCCGAGTGTCCTCTTCAGGCATGCGCCGACCCATGTAGTAGCGGCAGTACCATTGGAACCACCCGCGGGGGTCGTCGGGATGAATCCATCCCTTCTTACGCCACACGGACAGTGGTTGGCTGGCATCGACGCCAAAATAATTGAGCGAGCAGTCGCGGCGTGAAGGTGAGAGTTTTGCGCGCGCGAACCAGCTCGCGGGAAATTCCTTGCGGCAATCGGTCATGTACTTGCCGCAAAACACTCCGAGGGCAAGCATTTCCTTGGGGGTCAATTCCGGGCGAAAGTCGGGATGAAAATTCCGCCCGACCGGCTCGGTGAGCGCGTAGCGATAACCTTTCTGCATCTTGTCATCGGCGGTTACGATCTTACGTCGTCGTGGCACGGTGGTTTGAACTCCGGTCCCCTTCCTCGATAATCGTTACCGTCTCGGCTGCGGTTCACGCAAGATTACGTCTCAGCCGAATATCCTCTGCTCAACCTGTGCCATGGCCCGTTGATGATCAGGCGTGGGGAACAGATGCCCGTAGCGTTCCATGGTCATCTGCACCGAGGCGTGACCGGCGAAGGTCATAACCTCCTTGATCGAGAATCCTTGCTCGATCCACAGCGACACCGCGAAATGCCGCAGGTCGTGCCAGCGTAGCTCGACGCCCACGGTCTTGCACAGGGGCTTGAAGTGCCGGCGCACGGTGTTGGCGTGGTCGGCGACCGAACCGTCGCTGGCCGGGAACACCAGATCGAGATCGCCCTTCGGGCAATCCTGTTTCCATTCCTTGAGCGTGTTCAGCACCAGGGGCCCGGCCGGGACCGAGCGATGGCCGGCGGCCGATTTTGGCTCGCCGATGGCGCAATAGAAGTCGGCCCGCTGGCGGATGTGGATGAAGCCGTTCGCCTCGTCCACGTCGGACCAGCGCAAGCCCCGCGCCTCGGAGGCGCGCAGCCCGCACAGCGCGCTCACGATCAGCAGCGCGCGGAGTCGACCGCACGCCCCGTCGATGAGGGTCTTCACCGCCTCCTTCGACGGCACCGACACTTTATAATCTATCCGGCTTGCCCGCAGCACCCGCACGCCCTGGGCGGCGTTGAGGTGAACCTGCCCGTTATCCATGGCGTGGTTGAGCACCAGCTTGAGGACGCTCAGGACCTTGCGGGTCATGGCCTCGGACCGGCCCGATTCGAGCAGACGGTCCCGGAAGTCGTTCACCGCCTTCCGGGTCAGCCGCGACAGCTTCATGTCCGCGATGCCGGTTTTCGGGTCCTTGAGGTGGAGCCGCACCTTGTCCTCGTAGTCCCGGCAGGTGGCGCGCTCCATGCGCCGGCCCGTGTCGCGGCGCAGGCGGCATTGGACGAGCCACGCGTCGGCGGCCTCGCCCACCGTGATCGATTCCGAGTCGTGGACATAGGTGCCGGCCGCCACCTGGGGCCGCACCTTGACCAGATAGGCATCCGCGTCCTTGCGGCGCTCGAACAGCTTCGCCCGGCGCTTGCCGCCGGCGTCGGCAAAACCGACCTGCCAGCGGACAAGCCCCGAGGGCAGAAGCCTTTTTCGGATCGTCGCCATCCCTGTCGCCCCGCTTCCCCGTAGCCATTGCGAAAGTTTGGTAGTACTGATATAAGCCATCTCAAACGCACTTGCAACGGATCATATCATGCGTCACATTATTGCTCATGCACGGAGCGATTCCCCATGACCGGCCCCGCGCGGCAACCGCCCGAAGCGGCGGCGACGGCCTTGTACGGCGACGCGGAGGCCGAGGCCGCCTCCGGGCTGGCGCTGCCGAGCCTCAGGGTGATGCAGTCGGCCGGGGCGACCCGGGCCGAGAAGGAGCCGAAGGAGCACGGCGGCTTCCGCCGCATGTGGCCGGAACCGGAGGTGCTGAAAGCGGCCGTCGCGGCGGCGATGAGCGAGCACTTCGCCTGGAACATCCGGGTGGTGGCGGAAGCCATGGCCAAGACCCGGCCCGGCACCTGGGACGCCCTGATCGCCATCGCCACCGTCGGCATGGGGCAGAAGAAGGAAGACCGCGCCAAGCTGGTCACGGCGTCGGAGAACGACTGGTTCCTGGATCTGATCGACCGGAAGTTCCTGTTTCTCCGGGTGCCCGAGATCGCGACGGCCCTGCTGCCCGACACCAGGCACGGCCAGACCGACCTGCTGCTCGGCTTCGTGACGTCCAAGGACAGTTTTCAGATGCTGCCCTGGTCGCTGGGCACCAAGGCGGGACGCGCCCAGGTCGAACGGCTGGTCGGCAAGGACAAGGCGGAAGCCGCCCTTCTTACCTACAAGATCGCCCTGGCCGCCCACGGCAACTGCCTGAGCCGGGCCACCATCAATATCGGCATGCAGGTCCGGGCCGCCTGGCGCCGCCTGCACGGGCTTGAGGCCCGCTTCGTCCAGGAAGCCATCCGTTAGAAAGGAGGAGACATGAGCCAACACCCCCAATCCGTTCAACGGGCGAACCCAAAGCCAGCCGCCCCCGAAGTCGCCAACGCCAACACGCCGCCGACCATCGGCAATGACCTGCTGCGCGGTGCGGGCGAGATCGCCCG
>CAYTWJ010000105.1:0-9498 GCA_964442055.1 uncultured Rhodospirillaceae bacterium
GCAGCTTAAGGCGGTGTCGGTCAGCTACAACGTGCTGCTGCAGTACCCGGCGGTGACCCTGCCCGCCGGCGCCGGCCCGGTCTCGATCCTGCACGACACCGCGCTCTATGTCGCGCTGGCGATGGCCGTGTTCTCGATCCTCTACGGCACGCGGCATATCGACGCCACCGAGCACCACGAGGGCATGGTCGCCGCGATCGCCTTTGAATCGGTGGTCAAGCTGGTCGCCTTCCTGGCCGTCGGCCTGTTCGTCACCTTCGGCATGTTCGGCGGGCCGGCCGAGTTGTTCGCGCGCGCCGGCGCGGTCGCCGAGGTCCGCCGGCTGTTCACCCTCGAGACCGGCCAGATGGTCAACTGGGTGGCGCTCACCTTTCTCTCGATGATGGCCATCGTCTGCCTGCCGCGCCAGTTCCAGGTGACGGTGGTCGAGAACGTCAACGAGGCGCACCTCAAGCGGGCGGTCTGGCTGTTCCCGCTCTACCTGGTGCTGATCAACCTCTTCGTGCTGCCGATCGCCCTCGCCGGCATGCTCGCCTTCCCGCGCGGCGCCGTCGATGCGGATACCTTCGTGCTGGCGCTGCCGATGAGCGAGCACATGCAGGGGCTGGCCCTGTTCGCCTTCATCGGCGGGCTGTCGGCGGCGACCGGCATGGTGATCGTCGAGACGATCGCGCTCTCGACCATGGTCTGCAACGACCTGGTCATGCCGGTGCTCTTGCGCCTGGCCTGGCTGCGCCTGACCGAGCGGCGCGACCTGAGCCGCCTCCTGATCGGCATCCGGCGCGGCAGCATTCTGCTCGTCCTCGCGCTCGGCTATCTCTATTTCCGGCTGATCGGCGAATCCTACGCGCTGGTGTCGATCGGCCTGGTCTCGTTCGTCGCCGCGGCGCAGTTCGCCCCGGCGCTGATCGGCGGCATCGTCTGGCGCGGCGCCAGCCGCAAGGGCGCGCTGATCGGCCTCAGCGCCGGCTTCGCCATCTGGATCTACACGCTGTTGCTGCCCTCGTTCGCGCGCTCGGGCTGGCTCGACGCCGCCTTTCTGGCGCACGGCCCCTTCGGCATCGAGCTGCTCAAGCCCTACCAGCTCTTCGGACTGACCGGGCTGGACCCGATCGCGCACGCTTTGTTCTGGAGCATGCTGGTCAATCTCGGCGGCTATGTCGGCGGCTCGCTGTTCTCGCGCCAGACGGCGATCGAGCGCATGCAGGCGACGCACTTCGTCGAGGTCTTCCGCCAGCCCGGCGGCGCCGCCGGCGCGCATCTCTGGCGCGGCTCACCGCTCGGCGTCCAGGAACTCTACGATCTCGCCGTCCGCTTCGTCGGGCGGGCGCGCGCCGACGCCGCCTTCGCCGACTTCGCGCGCAGCCGCGGTCTCGCCGCCGCGCGGCCGGCCACCGTCGACGCGGCGCTGGTCACCTTCATCGAGCGCCTGCTCGCCGGCGCGATCGGCGCCGCCTCGGCGCGCGTCATGGTCGCCTCGGCGGTCCAGGGAGCGGGAGTGGGCCTCGACGAGATGATGGAGATTCTCGACGAGGCCAGCCAGGTGATCGAGTACAGCCGCGAGCTCGAGGTCAAATCGAAGGAGCTCGAGCGCGCCGGCGTCGAGCTCCGTGACGCCTACGAGCGGCTCAAGGAGCTCGACCGCCTCAAGGACGAGTTCCTCACCACCGTCACCCACGAGCTGCGCACGCCGCTGACCTCGATCCGCTCGTTCTCGGAGATCCTGTTCGACAATCCGGAGCTCGACGGTACCCGCCGCCACGAATTCCTCGGCATCATCATCAAGGAGAGCGAGCGGCTGACCCGGCTGATCAACCAGCTGCTCGACCTGGCCAAGATCGAGGCCGGACGCTTCGACTGGCAGATCGGCGAGGTCGATGTCCGCGAAGTGGTCAACGACGCCGTGGCGGCGACCAGCCAGCTGTTCCGCGAGCGGGCGGTGGCGCTCAGCGTCGACCTGCCGGCGGCGCTGCCGCGGCTGCGCTCCGACCGCGACCGGCTGATGCAGGTGGTGATCAACCTGCTCTCCAACGCGGTCAAGTTCTCGCCGGCCGGCGAAGGCCGGGTGCGCATTGCCGTGGCGGCCGAGGACGACGCGCTGGCGGTGAGCGTCAGCGACAACGGCCCGGGCGTGGCGCCGGAGAACCAGGAGCTGATCTTCGAGAGGTTCCGCCAGGTCGGCGACACGCTGACCGAGAAGCCGGCGGGCTCAGGCCTCGGGCTCGCCATCTGCCGGCGCATCGTCGAGCATCTCGGCGGCCGTATCTGGGTCGAAAGCCAGCCCGGGCGCGGCGCCACGTTCACCTTCACCGTGCCGACGGCGGCACCGGCGCGCGCCGTCGCCTGACGCGCCGGCGGTCAGCGCCCACTCAGCGCGCCCTGGACCATGGCCGGAATGATCTCGAGGCTGCGGAACGCCTCGCGCAGGCGCCGCCGGCGCCGCGCGCCGAGGCGGCGCGGATCGACCCGCACCGACGGCTTGAGGCCGGCCTCGATATCGACGATCTGCTGGTCGAGCAGCACGGTCATGATCAGCTCGAACGCTTCGCCGAGGCTGACCGCGTCCGGCTCGCCGATCGCGCCCGCCGCAACGAGCCCGCGCAGGCGATCGGGCGTCGCCAGCGCGGCCAGGCGGTGGCGGAGCGACATCACGCGCGCCGCCGCGACCAGCGGAAAGAGGCCGCCGAGCTTGATATCGAAGCGCCCGGCCTGGGTCTGGAAGCGGCCGAAGAAGCCGAGCGGCGTGCGGACATCGTCGAGATTGGCGGCGAGCAGGCGCAAGAAGAGCGGCGCGCGGCTGGCCGCCTCAACGGCATGGCGCTGCAGCGTCTCGGCAAGGGCGGCGTCGCCGGCGACGGCGCGCAGGTCGAAGAATATGTCGACATTGAGCAGCGCCTCGCCCTTCTTCTCCCGGATCCAGCGCGCCACCTCGGCCTCCCATTCCGGCAGCGTCCGCCGCCAGGACCGGTTCATCGCCATCACCCCGCCCCGGCAGTAAGGAATGCCGGCGGCGTTCAGGGTGTCGGCGATCCGCTTCCCGGCCTCGGCGAACCAGGCGTCGTCGGCCTCATTGCCGGAATGGATGATCGCGTTGTCCTGGTCCGCCGCGAGCAGGCTCTCGCCGCGCCCGCCCGAGCCGAGCGCGAGCACGCACCACGACGCCGGCGCCGCGCCCCAGCCGTCATCGCGCAGGCTTTGCTCGGCAAGCTCGGCGGCCCGCATGGTCATGTCACGATAGACCGAGGCGATCACCGCCGCCGCGCCGACGCCGCCGACATCCTCGGCCAAAAGGCCGCGCGCGAGGCCGGGCAAGGCGGCCTTGACCTCGGCCAGCGCCGTGGCGTTGGTGGCGGCGCCGATCTGGTCGCCGAGTACGAGCGCGCCGCCGGCGCGCAGCTTGAGCAGCGCCCGTCGCGTGATCATGCCGACCGCCCGGCCCTCGCCGTCGACGACGACGAGGTGGCGGATGTCGAGCCGGTCCATCCGCCCCAGCGCGACATAGACGAAGGCATCGTCGCGCACGGTGAAGACGGGGCTGCTCATCACTTCGCCGACCCGGATCTCGGCGACGGCGTTGGCGCGCCGGGCGACGAGGCGCAGCACGTCGCGCTCGGTCAGGATGCCGGCCGGCCGGCCGGTCGGGTCGAGCGTGACCAGCGAGCTGGTGCCGGCCTCGGCCATGCGCCGGCTGGCCTCGGCCACCGATGCCTCCTCGCCGATGGTGAGGAGCGGCCGGCTCATCAGCTGGTCGACGCGGTGGCGGTAAAGGAAGCTGTCGAGGCCGGCTAGGGCGCCGGGCGCCGCGGCCTTCGCCTCCATCGCTCAGCGCCCCTCGTCGGCGGCAAGGTCGCGGACCAGCGCGTCGACGTCGAAGCGCCGCCGCATCAGGTCTGACAGGCCGACCATCTGGAAGCGGACGGCGCCGAAGACGATCTCCTCGTCGAGCTGGCGCATGCGCGAGTGGATCGGCAGGGTATCGAACATGCGCCGCGCCACCTTGTCGGCGAGCTCGACCGGCGAAAGATACAAGGTGCCGCGCGCGCCCGCGTTCAGGCTGAAATCGGCGATCTCCCTCTGCCAGCCGTCCCCGCCGCGATGCGCGGGCAGCGGATGGGAGCCGAGAATCGCGGGATAGAGCGCCCTCAGGCGTTCGCTCATCCGTTGCGCCGGCGCGCCTGCCGGCGCCGCCGGCATGAGCAGCCGCTCGGCAAGGACGATCGCGGCTGCCAAGGCCGCGGCGAACGATTCCCAGCGGCAGACGTCGAGCGCCTCCTGGAAGCGCCGCTCTTCGAACAGGGCGCGATGGAACACCCCGGCTTTGCCGCGGCAATAGTCGATGACGCATTTCTGGGCCAGGTAGGCCGCGCGCTGGCTGAGGAAAAGCTCCAGCTCCGCCGCCGTCGCCACCGGCGGCGGCGCCATCCAGTCGCGCAGACGCTGCCAGATCGCGGCCGGTCGAGTCGGCGCTTGGCCTTGTCTCCGTTCACCAATTTCAGATTGCATGTATACGAACGACGGCAGGGCTTTGTTGTGTCGCCAGCACGAGCATGTTATCAGAATACGCGATAACAACGAGACCCGCCGGGACGGCTTGCGAGCCAATCCGAGCGGTGCGGATTGGGGGGAGAGCGCGTGCCGGCACAAGGGCACCAGCTGTCGACGGGCGTGGCGATCCGGCGAGCGAAGATCGCCCGTGGCGCCGTTGTCCGCGACGGCTTCACCCCAGCAAGCGACGTATCCGAGGCGATTTCGTGCGCGGCGCGTGGCGCCGGCCCTTCTGGCCGGCGGGGGCGTTCGCGCTTCCCGGTCTTAACCATGGAGGGAGCAGGGTTGCCATGAGCAGTCAACAACTCTCGGCGGAACGGATGCAGGAATACTGGGGCAGGACCTCGCGGCTGATGTGGACCATCCTCGTGCTGTGGTTCGTCTTCAGCTTCCTGATCCATCTGTTCGCGGCGCAGCTCAACAGCATCGCCATTCTTGGCTTCCCGCTCGGCTTCTACATGGCCGCGCAGGGCTCGCTGATCGCCTTCGTCGTCCTCTGCTTCTGGAACGCCAGCGCCCAGAACAAGATCGACGAGGAATACGGCGTGGCCGAGGACTGAGCGAAGGAGCACGGCCATGACCTATGTGAGCAAGAGCGCGTTCCTCTCCAACCTCGGCAAGATCTACGCCGGCTACACCGGCGCCTTCGTCGGCTTCACCATCCTGCTCGCCATCCTCGAGCAGATGGGGCTGCCGAACAGGGTGATCGGCTACTGCTTCGTCTTCCTGACCATCTTCGTCTACGCCTATATCGGCTACCTGTCGCGCACGATGGAGCTGTCGGAGTACTACGTCGCGGGCCGCGTGGTCCCGGCGTTCTACAACGGCATGGCCACCGGCGCCGACTGGATGAGCGCCGCCTCCTTCATCTCGATGGCCGGCGGCCTGTTCATCGCCGGCTACGGCGGCCTCGGCTACGTGCTCGGCTGGACCGGCGGCTACGTGCTGGTCGGCATCCTGCTGGCGCCGTACTTGCGCAAGTTCGGCCAGTATACGGTGCCCGACTTCCTCGGCGTGCGCTACGAGGGCAACGTGGCGCGCGTCTGCGGCGTCATCGTCCTGTTCTCGGCCTCGTTCACCTACATCGTCGCGCAGACCTTCGGCATCGGCATCGTCACCTCGCGCTTCCTCGGCATCCCCTTCGAGCTCGCCATCTTCGCCGGCCTGGTCGGCATCCTGGTCTGCTCGATGCTCGGCGGCATGCGCGCGGTGACCTGGACGCAGGTGGCGCAATACATCATCCTGATCCTTGCCTACCTGATCCCGGTGGTGTGGCTGTCGACGACGCGCTACGGCATCCCGATCCCCGAGCTCACCTACGGCCAGGCCCTGGCCAAGATCACCGAGCTCGAAAAAACCCTCAACATCGCCCGCCAGCACGTCGCCCCGTTCGTCGACGCCAAGGGCCAGTTCAGCTGGACCGAGTTCCACAATTTCTGGGCGCTGGTGCTCTGCCTGATGATCGGCACGGCGTCGCTGCCGCACATCCTGATGCGCTATTTCACCACGCCGAGCGTGCGCGAGGCGCGGTCCTCGGTGGGCTGGAGCATTTTCTTCATCTTCCTGCTCTACTTCACCGCCCCGGCCTACGCGGCCTTCGCCAAGCTCGAGGTCTACGAGAGCGTCATCGGCCAGGACATCGCCAAGTTGCCGGCCTGGGTACAGAGCTGGTCGCAGGTGACCGGCATGCTCACCATCGCCGATGCCAACAGCAACGGTAAGCTCGATCTGACCCAGTACGCGGTGCAGGGCCCGGTGCTCAATCTCGGCGAGATTTCGATCCACCAGGACATCATCGTTCTGTCGATGCCCGAGGTGGCCGGCCTGCCCTACGTGATCTCCGGCCTGGTGGCGGCCGGCGGCCTGGCCGCGGCGCTTTCCACCGCCGACGGCCTGCTGCTCGCCATCGCCAACGCGCTGAGCCACGACATCTACTACAAGATGATCGACCCCAAGGCGCCGACCGGCCGGCGGCTGATCGTCGCGCGGACGCTGCTCATTGTCGTCGCATTGATCGCGGCGGCAACGGCAAGCACACGGCCGTCGGGCATCATCCAGATGGTGGCCTGGGCCTTCAGCCTGGCGGCGGCGGGACTGTTCGCGCCGCTGGTGCTCGGCATCTGGTGGAAGCGCACGACCTCGACCGGCGCTGTCCTCGGCATGATGGCGGGCTTCGCGGTGTGCCTCTACTACCTGATCGCCACGCACTATTTCGCCATGCCGCTGTGGTTCGGCATCCGCAACATTTCGAGCGCCCTGTTCGGGCTGCCGGTGGCCTTCGTCGTGACCTGGCTGGTCAGCCTGGTCACCGCGCCGCCGTCGCGGGACATGCAGGAATTCGTCGACTCGATCCGCACTCCCAAGGGCGAGGTGAAGTGGGCGGCCGGCGCGACGCACGAATAGGCGCCGGTTCGTTTGGTCTCGAGGCAGGGCCCACGCGAGTGGGCCCTGCATTTTTTGGCGCAACCAGGTTAGTCTCTCGCCAACATGGCCGGACAGGACATCTGGTGGTCGTACTGGTACTTCCACCTGCCCAATTACGCGCTCGCGGTGCTGTTCTACACGCTGTGGGGGCGCTTCCTGCTTTCCTTCATCCTGGCCCCCGAATCGCCGAACTACATCTGGCGCTGGTTCCGCCGGCTGACCGGAGGGATTTTGGGGCCGGTGGATTTCATCACCCCGGCGATCCTGCCGCGTTTCCTGCTGCCGCCAATCGCCGCCTTCTGGGTGGCGATCCTGCGCGTCGCCTTCTTCATGGCGATGTACAGCGCCGGCCTGACGCCGCGCATCGCACCGGCTTCCTGAAAGGCGGGCGACGGCGATGGGCAACCCCTTCCGGGACCGCCAGACGCTGCTGGTCATCGTGCTCGGCGTCTGCGCGGTCAACGGCATCTTCTCGCCCTACCTGATCATCGCCAAGTCGATCGTCGTCGCGCTGATGCCCGAGGTCTTCCCGCTGACCATCGAATGGGTGCTCTTCTTCAGCTCGGTCTTCGTCTCGACCGCGACGCTGTTCTTCAGCGGCGTGCCCGCGGCGCTCTATGAGCGGCTCATCGCCCGCCGCCCCGACAGCCTGGCGGCGATGTACATCTGGCTGGCCGGCGCCCTATTCCTCAGCCTGCCGGGCCTGCAGAACGTCGAAGGCTGGTGAGCGCCGCCGACACGCCCCCTCACCGTCTGTTGACCGCGAGGCAGTTGCCCCGGCGCCAGGCGTGTCTCTAGTATCGGCGTTGCGCGTCGCCGGGCGGGACTGCCATGGAGCGGATTCGCTACTACGCCGACATTTCAATCAAGCGGGGCTGCGGCTTCGGCCTCCTCGCCATCGCCACCGCCGTGGTCGGCATGGGCCACGACATGAAGCTGGCGCTCAAGGCCGCCGCCATCATGGTCACCCTGATGGGGGTAATCCTGCTGATCAAGGCGGCGCGGGCGCCGCGGCGCAACTACCGCAACACCGAGGTCTGGCTGCTGATGGGCAAGAAGCACGATCTGCCCGAAGAGCGCGCCCAGGCGGCCTTCGCCGCCGTGCTGCGCGAGGTCTACCTCAAGCACGCCGACATCGCCGCCGGCGCCGCCCTGGTCCTGTGGATCGCCGGCTTGCTGCTCTGGCTCGCCAGCTGACGCCGCCGACGCCGCAACGGCAGGCGCCGCAAGAATCGCAGGAAGTCCCTTGGTTTCGGTCAGGTCGTGGCGACATCTTGCGAATCGATGTCGCTTTGAACGCGGTTCACGCGCCGCGCGTCTGCCGCAATTGCGAGCAGTGTCCGGCTAATTCTTGGGCGTCCGCTCTTCCAGGCCTCGTGACGCTACTGCCGCCTCCGCCCTGCGAAGCGCATTGAATCCCCGCGCCTTGGTTTCCACCGCCGGTCGCGTCGGTCGCTGCGCCGGCGATGGCAAGGAACTTGCTTTGCTTGCCCAAGGCGGCCGCGGCGCGGTCGCGCAAAGAAAATGGAGAGAGGCATGAGGCTCACGAAACTCGTTCACACCGGGCTGCTGGCCGCGAGCGTCGCCAGCGGCCTGGCGTTCGCAGCGCCGGGGGCGCAGGCGCAAGGCACGATCAAAGTCGGCATTCTGCATTCGCTCTCGGGCACCATGGCCATCAGCGAGACCACGCTGAAGGACGTGATGCTGATGCTGATCGAGGAGCAGAACAAGAAAGGCGGCGTTCTCGGCAAGAAGCTCGAGGCGGTGGTCGTCGACCCGGCGTCGAACTGGCCGCTGTTCGCCGAGAAGGCGCGCGAGCTCCTGCAGAAGGACAAGGTCGCGGCGGTGTTCGGCTGCTGGACTTCGGTCAGCCGCAAATCGGTGCTGCCGGTGTTCGAGGAGCTGAACGGGCTGCTGTTCTACCCCGTGCAGTACGAGGGCGAGGAGTCGTCGAAGAACGTCTTCTACACCGGCGCGGCGCCGAACCAGCAGGCGATCCCGGCGGTCGACTACCTGATGGAGAACGAGGGCGTGAAGCGCTGGGTGCTGGCCGGCACCGACTACGTCTACCCGCGCACGACCAACAAGATCCTCGAGACCTACCTGAAGGCCAAGGGCGTCAAGGACGAGGACATCCTGATCAACTACACGCCGTTCGGCCATTCCGACTGGCAGTCGATCGTCGCCCAGATCAAGAAGTTCGGCTCGGCCGGCAAGAAGACCGCCGTGGTCTCGACCATCAACGGCGACGCCAACGTGCCGTTCTACAAGGAGCTCGGCAACCAGGGCATCAAGGCCAAGGACATCCCGTCGGTCGCGTTCTCGGTCGGCGAGGAAGAGCTCGCCGGCATCGACACCAAGCCGCTGGTCGGCCACCTGGCCGCCTGGAACTACTTCCAGTCGATCAAGGATGCGAAGAACGACGAGTTCATTGCCAAGTGGAAGACCTTCATCAAGAACCCGAAGCGCGTGACCAACGACCCGATGGAAGCGCACGTGATCGGCTTCGCGATGTGGGTCGAGGCGGTC
>CAYTWJ010000106.1:0-1596 GCA_964442055.1 uncultured Rhodospirillaceae bacterium
TCGGCAAGTGAGGGCGCAGAAGAGCCGTCTTGTTCACCCTCCCATTTCGACAAGCCCGTCGAAGGGTGAGGTCGAAAGGCCCACACCAAAGAGTTTTCCAGCAACTTGTCAGAGCGGTTCGACTTGGCGGGGAGCCGCTCTCGGCGCCGCGGAAAGTCACACCGTGCGCTGCGCCTTGTCCCTGGCGTTGGTCGCCTTGATCATGTCGCGGACCTCGGCCCATTCGGCGTCGCCGAGCGCCGCGAGGTGGCCGAAGCCGCCTGGCGTGTTGAGCCACTGGCCGCCGTCGATGGCGATGACCTCGCCGGTGAGATAGCCGACCTCGTCGGCGAGCAGGAAGGCGGCGAGGTTGGCCAGCTCGGCATGGTCGCCGACGCGGCGCAGCGGGATGCGCTCGATGTCGCGGCCGGCGAACGCGCTCTTCGGCGACAGGCGCGCTCCGGCGCCCTCGGTGGGGAACGGGCCGGGGGCTATGGCATTGAGGCGGATGCCCTTCGGCCCCCATTCCACCGCCAGGCTCTTGGTCATCGCCGCGACGCCCGCCTTGGCCATCGCCGAGGGGACGACGAAGGGCGAGCCGGTCCACACCCAGGTGACGACGATCGAGACGACGCTGGCCGGGCGCCGCTCGGCGATCCAGCGCTTGCCGCAGGCCTGGGTGACGTAGAAGGTGCCGTGCAGGACGATGTTGGCGATGGCGTCGAAGCCGCGCGGGCTCAGGTCCTCGGTGCGCGAGATGAAATTGCCGGCGGCGTTGTTGACCAGGCCGTGGAGCGGCCCGTCGCGCCAGATCGCCGCGGCCATCTTTTCGACCGCCTCGGCGTTGCGGATGTCGACCGCGTGGCTCGTCACCTTGCCGCCGGTCGCCCCCGCGAGCTCGGCGGCAGCTTCCTCGAGCACGCCCTGGCGGCGCCCGCAAATCGCCAGCTCGGCGCCCAGCTCGAGCAGCCGCCGGGCCATCGACTTGCCGAGACCCGAGCCGCCGCCGGTCACCAGGATGCGCTTGCCCTTGAGCAGATCGGATCGGAACATCTCTCGCCTCATTCGTTGCCGCCAAGATCGTAACGCGCCCCGGCGCTGCTGGCGACGGGGCTCACGTGTCCGTCGCCCGCGTGGCGCGGCTCACCCGTACCTGCGCCGCGCTGCGATCATGGCGGCGCAGGCGGCGAGCAAGATCATCCCGCCGACCAGATAGGGCGCGTTGCGGTCGAAATAGGTGAACAGCCAGCCGGCGATGCCGGGCCCCACCACCCGGCCCAGCGCGGCCGCCGATTGGGCCGTGCCGAGCGCCGCGCCCTGGCCGGCACCGTCGACGCTGCGCGAGGCCATCGTCGTCATCGAAGGGCCGGAGGCGGCGACGCCGCTGGCGATCAGCAGAAGTGTCAGCGCCAGCGTGCCGGTGCCAGCGACCAGCGGCGTCAGCAGCATGCCGATCGCGATGGCGGCGATGGCCAGCAGGGCGACACGCCATTCGCCGAGCCAGTGGGCAAGCGGCCCGATCAGCGTCCCTTGCATGCCGGCGACGACGACGCCGATGAAGGTGAAGACGATGCCGACTTCGACGCTGCCCCCGCCGAAGGTGGCGTTGAGCCAGAG
>CAYTWJ010000106.1:1606-9438 GCA_964442055.1 uncultured Rhodospirillaceae bacterium
GCGCAATCAATCAGCCAGAGCGGGAAGACCGCCTCGACTTGCGAAAAGATCAGGTTGACGACGAAGAACATCGCGACGATGCCCGCGAGCCGCGGCCGCCGCAGCAAGGCGCCGAAGCCGGTCATTGAGGGCCAGCGCCGGCCGCGTTCGGGCCGCGCGTGGGAACGCGTGCGCCGCTCCGGCGGCAGCGATTCGCCGACCATGAAATAGGCGAAGGCGAGGGCGATCGCCGATGCCGCCGCCGCGGCCAGGGCCGGCAGGTGGTAGTTCGGCGCGGCCGAGCTGCCGGTCAGCGCGCCGCCGAGCGCCGGGCCCAGCACCATGCCGATGCCGAAGGCGGCGCCGATGCGGCCCATGTCGCGGGCGAGCCGGTCGGGCGGGGCGCGGTCGGCGACGATCGCCTGGGCGATGGCGATCTTGCCGGCGCCGACGCCCGAGAGGGCGCGGGCGAGGAAAATGGCGGTCAGGCTTTCGGCCAGGGCGAGCCAGAAATAGGCCGACGCCGACACCGCGAAGCCGGCGAGCAGGACCGGCCGGCGGCCGATACGGTCCGAAAGTCGGCCCCAGAGCGGGGCGGCGGCGAACTGGGCGAACGAGAAGGTGGCGGCCAGCAGCGTTATGGCCAGCGGCGAGGCGCCGTAACGCAGGGCGTAGAACGGCAGCAGCGGCAGCACGATGCCGAAGCCGACCAGATCGAGCACCACCGACAGGAAGAGGACGGGCAAGACGCGGCTCCGGCAACGCCTGCCCGCGCTTTTAGCAGGCCCGGCGCCGTCGGTAAAACGACGGCCGGCGGCGATTGCGGCAGGTGGGCCGAGCGGCTAAGGTCCGCACCCGGCGGGCGAGGGAAGCATGAAGGTCGGCGGCAAGGCGTATCGGTCGATCTGGCTCGAGGACGACGGCTGGTCGGTGGGCATCATCGACCAGACGCGGCTGCCGCACGCCTTCGTCACGCTGCGCCTGACCGGCCTCGAGGACGCGGCGCGGGCCATCGAGACCATGCAGGTGCGCGGCGCGCCGCTGGTCGGCGCGACCGCCGCCTATGGCCTATGCCTGGCGCTGCGCGAAGATGGTTCCGATGGCGCGATCGACCGCGCCTGGGACCGCCTCTACCGCACCCGGCCGACGGCGGTTAACCTGCGCTGGGCGCTGGAGCGGATGCGCGACGCCGTGCGCAACCGGCCGCGTGCCGAACGCCTCGCCGCCGCCCGCGCCACCGCGGCGGCGATCTGCGAGGAAGACGTGGCGACCTGCCGCGCCATCGGCACCAATGGCGCGCCGCTGATCCGCGCCGCCTGGGAGCGGGGCGGGCGCGGACGCGCCGTCAACATCCTGACCCATTGCAACGCCGGCTGGATCGCCTGCGTCGATTGGGGCACCGCGCTGGCGCCGATCTACCTGGCGCACGACGACGGGATCCCGGTCCATGTCTGGGTCGACGAGACCCGGCCGCGCAACCAGGGCGCCTCGCTCACCGCCTGGGAGCTGGGCAGCCACGGCGTGCCGCACACCGTCATCGTCGACAATGCCGGCGGGCACCTGATGCAGCACGGACTCGTCGACCTGTGTATCGTCGGCACCGACCGCACCACCGCGCGCGGTGACGTCTGCAACAAGATCGGCACCTACCTCAAGGCGCTGGCGGCGAAGGACAACGACGTGCCGTTCTACGTCGCGCTGCCCCATTCGACCATCGACTGGACCATCGAGGACGGCGTCAGGGAGGTGCCGATCGAGCAGCGCGCCGCCGACGAGGTGACCCGCGTCAGCGGCAAGACCGCGAACGGCGAAGTGGTCGCGGTCCAGATCACCCCCGACGGCAGCGCCGCCGCCAACTACGCCTTCGACGTGACACCGGCCCGGCTGGTCAGCGCGCTGATCACCGAGCGCGGCGTCTGCCCGGCGAGCCGCGACGGACTGCGGGGTCTCTATCCCGAGCCGGCCCGGAACTGAACGGAAGATCGCGATGAAGAATCTCTGGTCCGACGCCGATGCCCGCGCCGCGGTGCGCCGCTACGCCAAGCAGGGCGTGGGCGAGGACATGGCGCTGCGCGTCTACACGACGCGCCTGCTCGGCGGCGAGCGGCGGCTGGTGCAGCACGGTGGCGGCAACACCTCGGTCAAGACGGTGATGCCCGACCTGCTCGGCGCCCCGGTCGAGGCGCTCTGCGTCAAGGGATCGGGCTGGGACATGGCGGTGATCGAGCCGCCGGGGCTGCCGGCGGTGCGCCTGCGGCCGCTGCAGGCGCTGACCGCGCTCGACAAGTTGAGCGACGAGGACATGGTCAACGTGCAGCGCTGCAACCTGCTCGACGCGGCCGCGCCCAACCCCTCGGTCGAGACGCTGTTCCACGCCTTCCTGCCGCACAAGTTCATCGACCACACCCACGCCAACGCGGTGCTGGCGCTGACCAACCAGCCCGATGGCCGCGCCCTCTGCGAGCGCATCTATGGCCGGCGCGTGATCGTGCTCGACTACATGTTCTCGGGCTTTGTGCTGGCACGGAAGGCGGCCGAGGCCTACCGCGAACACCCCGACGCCGAGGGCCTGGTGCTGCTCAGGCACGGCATTTTTACATGGGGTGACAGCGCTCGCCAGGCCTACGACCGGATGATCGAGTTCGTGACGCTCGCCGAACGTCGTCTCGCCAGGGGCCGCAAGAAGGTGTTCGCCGCCGCGCCGCTGCCGAAGAAGCTGGCACCGCTCGCCGAGGTGATGCCGACCCTGCGCGGCCTCTTGGCGCTGCCCGAGGCGCCCGACGACGGCATCTGGCGGCGTTGGGTGCTGGAGCACCGCCAGAACGCCGAGGTCGACGCCTTCGTCAACGGCAAGGAGCTCGGCCGCTACAGCCAGCAGGGCACGGCGACGCCCGAGCACGTCATCCGCATCAAGCCCTGGCCGCTGGTGCTGCCCGCGCCGGAGACGGGCAGGCTCGACGAGTTCGCCGCCGCGGCCCGCGCCGCGATCGAGGCCTTCGGCAGCCGCTACCGCGGCTATTTCGAGCGCAACAACGCCGCGGTGTCGCCGAAGAAGATCATGCTCGATCCGCTGCCGCGCGTGCTGCTGGTTCCCGGCCACGGCCTGATCGCCGTCGGCAAGTCGCGCAAGGAGGCGATGGTCGCCGCCGACCAGGCCGAGACCATGGTCGAAGTCGTCACCCAGGCCGAATCGGTCGGCCGCTTCGAGAGCATCGCCGAGCGCGACATGTTCGACATCGAATACTGGTCGCTCGAGCAGGCCAAGCTCGGCAAGGGGGCCGAGAAGCCGCTGGCCCGCCAGGTCGTGCTGATCACCGGCGGCGCCGGCGCGATCGGCGCGGCAACGGCGCGCGCCTTCGCCGCCGCCGGGGCCGAGGTGGCGGTGCTCGACCTCGACGGCGAGGCGGCCGCCCGCATCGCCGCGCCGCTCGGCGGCATCGGTGTCGCCTGCGACGTCACCAGCCGAACCCAGGTCGACGCCGCGGTCGCGCATGTCTGCGAGGCCTTCGGCGGGCTCGACATCGCCGTCTCCAATGCCGGCGGCGCGTGGCAGGGCCGCATCGGCGAGGTCGCCGACGAGGTGCTGCGCCAGAGCTTCGAGCTCAACTTCTTCGCCCACCAGTACATCGCCCAGGCGGCGGTGCGGGTGATGCTGCGCCAGCGCACCGGCGGCTGCCTGCTCTTCAACGTCTCCAAGCAGGCCGTGAATCCCGGACCCGATTTCGGGCCCTACGGCCTGCCCAAGGCGGCGACGCTGTTCCTCTCGCGCCAGTACGCGCTCGACTACGGCGCGCAGGGCATCCGCTCCAATGCGGTCAATGCCGACCGCGTCCGCTCGGGTCTGCTCACCGACGAGATGGTGGCGGCGCGGGCCAAGGCGCGCGGGGTGAGCGAGAAGGACTACATGGGCGGCAACCTGCTCGGGCGCGAGGTCAAGGCGGCCGACGTCGCCCAGGCCTTCGTCGAGCTGGCGCTTGCCAACAAGACGACCGCCGCGGCGTTGACCGTCGACGGCGGCAACATCGCCGCGGCGCTGCGCTAGGCCGGGTTCCAGTGCGGCGTCAGCCGCCGAGCCGCGTGTCGATCTTGATCTCGGAGGTCAGCGTGCGGTGCACCGGGCAGCGGTTGGCGATCTCGAGCAGCCGGCCGCGCTGCTCGTCGGTGAGATCGCCCACCAGCTCGATCTCGCGGTCGATGCGGTCGACCATCCCGGCCCTCGTCTCGCAGTCGGCGCAGTCCTCGGCGTGGATCTTGCGGTGCCGGAGGCGCACCAGCACGCGGTCGAGCGGCCAGCCCTTGTGGCGGGCGTACATGCGGACGGTCATCGAAGTGCAGCTGCCCAGCGCCATCAGCAGGAGCTCGTAGGGCGAGGGGCCGGCGTCGCGGCCGCCGACCCCCGCCGGCTCGTCGGCGAGCAGCACGTGGCGCCCGTCGAGCATGAACTGGCCGTAGGGTCCGTCGCCGTTCTCGGCCACCAGCACCTGGCCGGCCCGGATCGTCGCCTGCAGGCCCGCCCAGTCGCCGCCCGGCGAGGCGATGGTCTTCTCGTTCATGCGCACCTCCGTTTCGCAGGCCCCAGTCTAGCCCTGCATGGCGCCCCATGGCGACCGGCCACGCTTTCCGCTAAGCAGGAAGGAAAGGAATGGGAGAAAACGCGTGGCAGCGCAGCGCAGGGACATCCGTGGACTGGCCGACATCGAGGCGATCGAGCGCGAGATGCCGCTCGAGCAGCGCATCGGCGCGCGCAGCACCTACGACATACTGGCCGCGGCGGCGGCCGCGCACGGCGAGCGGGTGGCGGTGCACTTCCTGCGTGAGGGCCACGCCGCCGAATCGCCCGTCAGCCTGACCTACGCCCAGCTATTCGCCCGCGTCAACCAGACCGCCAACCTGTTCCACAGCCTCGGCATTCGTCCCGGCAAGGCGGTGAGCTACCTGCTGCCCAACCTGCCGCAGGCGCACTTCGTCATCTGGGGCGGCGAGGCGGCGGGCATCGTCAATGCCATCAACCCGCTGCTCAACCCGGCGCAGATCGCCGAGATCATCGAGGCCGCCGACAGCCGCGTGCTGGTCGCACTCGGGCCGGTGCCGGGCAGCGACATCTGGCAGAAGGTGGCCGAGGTGCGCCGCCTCGCCCCCAAGATCGAGACGGTGCTCGCCGTGATGGGGCCGGCCGATCCGGCCAACGGCGTGCTCAGCTTCGAGGAGGAGCTGGCCAGGCAGCCGGGCGACCGCCTGGTCTCGGGCCGACGGATCGCGCCCGATGAGATCTGTTCCTATTTCCATACCGGCGGCACCACCGGCTCGCCCAAGCTCGCGCAGCACACCCATTGGGGCGAAGTCTACGAGGCCTGGGTGATCTCCTACCTCGCCCGCTTCTCGAGCGCCGACACGCTGCTGCTCGGCCTGCCGCTGTTCCATGTCAACGCGGTGGTCGTCACCGGGCTCGCCCCGTTCCTCGCCGGGGCGACGACGGTGATCCTCAGCCCGGCGGGCTACCGCAACCCCATTGTCATCCGCGACTTCTGGGAGATCGTCGCCCGCTACCGCGCCACATTCTTTAGTGCCGTCCCGACCGTCTACGCCGCTCTCCTCAATGTGCCGATGGACGGCGCCGACGTGAGCTCGCTGCGCTACGCCATCTGCGGCGCGGCGCCGATGCCGGTCGAGCTCTTCCGCGCCTTCGAGCGGCAGACCGGGGTGAAGATACTCGAAGGCTACGGCCTCACCGAGGGCACTTGCGCCTCGTGTCTCAATCCGCCCGAGGGCGAGCGGCGCATCGGCTCGATCGGCGTGCGCTTTCCCTACCAGCCGATGAAGACGGTCCGGCTCGACGCCGATGGGCGTTACGAGCGCGATTGCGCGACCGACGAGATCGGCGTCGTCACCATCGCCGGCCCCAACGTCTTCCCGGGCTACCGCCAGGACAAATTCAACAAATCGGCCTTCTGCGCGCCCGGCTGGCTCAATACCGGCGATCTCGCCCGCCGTGACGCCGACGGCTATTTCTGGCTCACCGGCCGGGCCAAGGACCTGATCATCCGCGGCGGCCACAACATCGACCCCGGCCAGATCGAGGAGGTTCTGCACCAGCATCCCGCGGTGGCGCTGGCCGCGGCGGTGGGCAAGCCCGACACCTATGCCGGCGAGATTCCCGTCGCCTATGTCGAGCTCAAGCCCGGCGCGGCGGCGATGGCAGACGAGCTCAGGGAGTTTGCCAAGGCGCGGGTGCCCGAGCGGCCGGCGGCGCCGGCGGAGATTTTCGTCATTCCCCGCATGCCGGTGACGGCGGTGGGCAAGATCTTCAAGCCGAGCTTGCGCCACGACATCACGCGCCGGGTGCTGGAGGCCGCGCTCGAGCCGCTGGCCGAGGAGGACGTCGCCTTCGCGGTTGAGGTCGGCCCCCACGACACCCACGGCACCCTGGCGACGATCACGGTCAAGGGCGCCCCCGACGGCCAGCGCGAGGCGATCCGGGCGGAGGTCGAAACCGCGCTCGGCGCCTTCGCCGTGCGCTGGCAGCTCGCCTTCGCCTGAGCCGGCTCAAGCCAGGGCGGCAATCGCCAGCACGGCGCCGCTGATCGCCGCGGCGAGCAGCGCCGGCAAGGGGCTTGCGCGGCGGCTCAGGCGGATCGCGGCGGCCAGCAGCAGGGCCACCGGAAAGATCGCGAACAGCGCCGCCAGCGCCCAGGCGGCCGAGAACGACAGGAAGATCGCCAGCCCGGCATCATGGGCGCCAAGACTCTCGGCGTTGATCGCCCAAAGCGCCAGCGGCCAGTAGAGCGCGGCGACCAGGCACGCGGCGAGCGGCAGCCAGGAGACGAGCCGGAGGACGAAGGCCATGCAGCGGCGCCGGTTCAGGCCACGCGGACCAGCGCCGCCATGCCACCTTCCTGGTGCTCGAGAACATGGCAGTGCAGCATCCAGTCGCCAGGATTGTCGGCGACGAAGGCGATCTCGGCGCGCTCGCGCGGCGCCAGCAGCACCGTGTCCCGCCATTCCCGATGGGCGGTCGGTCGGCCGTTGCGCGTCAGCACCCGGAACAGGTGGCCGTGCAGGTGCATCGGGTGCTCCCAGGCGGTGTCGTTGACCAGCGCCAGCACGCAGGACTGGTTGCGGTGGAGCGTCAGCAGCGGCGTCTCGCCGTGATGCTCGGCGGCGACGCCGTTGAGGGCCCAGGCCTTGCCGCGGCGGAACAACTCGCGGGCATCGAGCGTCTCGCCGCCGAGCCGGGCCCGCGCCATGCCACCCATCATGCCACCCTCGAGTACGATCTCGTGGCGCACCGCCCGGTTCAGGTCAGGCTCGGGCGGCCGGTTGGGGGCGAGCGCGACGGCAGTTTCTGGCGGGCGCAGGCGCAGCCGGTCGCGGTCGTACGCGAGGTCGATCAGCCGGTAGGCCTGGCGCGGGTAGTGATCGTCAATGACGGCGTGCGTCTCGCCCGGCGCGCCGGTCATGTCGAGGATCAGGTCGGCACGCATGCCGGGCGCGAGCAGGACACGGCCGCCTTCGGGTGCGTGCGGCGCCACCGGCTGGCCATCGAGGGCGATCACCGTCGGCCGGTGTCCGCTGAAGGCCAAGGCGAAGACCCGCGCGTTGGCGGCGTTGACGAGGCGCAGACGGATGCGCTCGCCGGCGCGCGCGGCGAAGCGTTCCGGCACCCGGCCCTGCACCGTCACGGTGTTGCCGATGCGTCCCTGATGGGCGATGTCGTGCAGATTGCCGAAATCGGCCGTGAGCTGCGCGGCGCGGTCGAGCCGCCAGTCGCCGAGCACCCAGGTGACATCGCGGTCGACTGCGGGCGGCGCCAGCTCCTCGACCACCAGCGCGCCGTGGAGCCCGCGCCCGACCTG
>CAYTWJ010000107.1:0-9420 GCA_964442055.1 uncultured Rhodospirillaceae bacterium
GACCGCCGGGTCGATGCCCAGCCGGGCCAGACCGAGCGGGAGCAGCGCGCCGCCGAGCGCGGCGACGGCGAGATTGACGATCATCGCCGCGCCGATCACCGCGCCGAGCACGGGCGAGCCGAACCAGGCCCAGGCGAGCGATCCGGCGAGAAGCGCGAAGACCGCGCCGTTGATGCCGCCCACCGCCAGCTCCTTGGCGACGACGCGCAGCGCGTTGGCCGCGGTCAGCTCGCGCGTGGCCAGCCCGCGCACCGCGACCGTCAGGGTCTGCGTCCCGGCATTGCCGCCCATCGAGGCGACGATCGGCATCAGCACGGCGAGCGCCACGACCTTGGCGATCGATTCGGTGAACTGGGCGATCACCGTGGATGCGAGCACTGCGGTGCCGAGATTGACCAGGAGCCAGGTGAACCGGGTGCGCGTCGTCGCCGCCACCGGCCGGTGCAAATCGGTCTCGGTGACGCCGCCGAGGCGGAGCATGTCCTCCTCGGCCTCCTCCTCGATCACGTCCACCACGTCGTCGATGGTGATGGTGCCGATCAGCCGCCCGGCGCGGTCGACAACCGGGGCCGAAACCAGATCGTGCTGCTTGAAGAGATAGGCGACGTCCTCCTGGTCCATGTCGGCGGGAACGCTGTAGACCTCGCGCTCCATGATGTCGGCGATGCGCGCCGGCCGCTTCGAGCGCACCAGCCGATCGAGCGGCACCGTGCCGATGGGGCGGTAGCGCGCGTCGATGACGAACAGGTCGTAGAAGTCGTCGGGCAGGTCCTCGCTCTCGCGCATGTCGTCGAGGCAGGCGCCGACGGTCCAGAATTCGGGCACGGCGACGATGTCGCGGCTCATCAGGCGGCCGGCCGAGTTTTCCGGATAGGCGAGCTGCTCCTCGAGCTGGGCGCGCAGCACCGCGGGGATCGCATGCAGCACCTGGCGGCGGCGCGCTTCCTCGAGGTCCTCGATCAGGTAGAGCGCGTCGTCGGATTCAAGGTCGGCGACCGCGCGCGCCAGCCAGTCGGTGCCGAGGCGCTCGGCGACCTCGTCGCGCACGTCCTCGTCGAGCTGGCTCAGGACCTCGGGATCGAGGCGCCCGCGCATCGCCTCGATGAATTCCTCCCGCTGCTCGGCCGAGAGCTGGCCGATGAGCGCCGCCGTGTCGGCGGCGTCGAGCCCCCCGACCGCCTCGGGCAGCGCGGCAGCCCGGCCCTCGGCCAGCGCCTCGACAACGGCCCGCACACGCTCGGAACCGAGACCGGGTTGCGCCTCGGCCGCCTCGGTCATGGCCGCCCGGCGGCGTGATCCTGGGCGTGCGCGACGGCGACCGCGCTCATGTTGACGAGGCCCCTGACGGTGATGGTCGGCGAGACGACGTGCGCCGAGCGGCGCAGGCCGAGCAGGATCGGGCCGATGCTGAGCCCCTGCTCGATCTGGCGCACGAGGTTGACCGCGATGTTGGCGGCATCGAGGTTGGGCATGACCAAGAGGTTGGCCGCGCCCTTGAGGCGGCCGCCGGGAAAGACCTGCTCGCGCAAGGTCTCGGACAGCGCCGCGTCGGCCTTCATCTCGCCCTCGACCTCGAGATCCGGCGCCAGCCGGTGCAGCAGCGCCAGCGCCTCGCGCATCTTCACCGCCGAGGCGAGGTCGGAGGAACCGAAATTGGAATGCGAGCAGAGCGCCACCTTGGGCGTCAGCCCGAAGCGGCGCACCTCCTCGGCGGCGAGCAGCGCGAGCGAGGCGACCTCGGCGGCCGAGGGGTCGGGCGCGACGTTGCTGTCGGCGACGAAGAACGTGCCCTGGCCGAGCACCAGCGCCTGCACCGCGTGCGGCTCGCTCACGCCCTCGCGCAGGCCGATGATGTCGATCACCCGCCGCAGGTGGCGGCCGTACTGGCCGAAGGTGCCGCAGATCATCGCATCGGCATCGTCGAGGCAGACCATCATCGCCGCGATGACGGTGTTGCTAGTGCGCAGCGCCGTGCGCGCGCCGTCGGGATCGACCCCCTTGCGCGCCATCCGGCGGTGATAGGAGCTCCAATAGGCGTGATAGCGCTCGTCGCGCTCGGGATCGACCAGGGCGACGTCCTGATCGAGGCGCATGCGCAGGCCGAGGCGCTCGATGCGCCGCTGCACCACGGCACGCCGGCCGATCAGGGTCGGCCGCGCCAAGCCGTCGTCGAGAACGATCTGCGCCGCGCGCAGCACGCGCTCGTCCTCGCCCTCGGCATAGGCGACGCGCATCGGTCGCCGCCGCGCCCGCTCGAACAGCGGCCGCATGACAAAGCCGGTGCGATAGACGAAGCGGGTCAGCGACTCGCGATAGGCATCGAGGTCGGCGAGCGGCCGCGACGCCACGCCGGAATCCATCGCCGCCTTGGCCACCGCCGGCGCGACATGCAGGATCAGGCGCGGGTCGAACGGCTTGGGCACGAAATAGTCGGGGCCGAACGACGGCACCTCCTCGCCGCCATAGGCGCGCGCCACCACGTCCGAAGGCTCGGCCAGCGCCAGGTCGGCGATGGCGGCGATCGCCGCGCGCTTCATCTCCTCGCTGATCGTCGTCGCGCCGACGTCGAGCGCGCCGCGGAAAAGGAACGGAAAGCAGAGCACGTTGTTGACCTGGTTGGGGTAGTCCGAGCGGCCGGTGGCGATCACCACGTCGGGCCGCGCCGCCTTCGCCACCGCCGGCTCGATCTCGGGCACCGGGTTGGCGAGGGCGAGGATCAGCGGCCGCTCGGCCATGCGCGCCACCATCTCGGGCTTGAGCACGCCGCCGGCCGAGAGGCCGAGGAACATGTCGGCGCCGACGATCGCCTCGGCGAGCGTGCGCATCGAGGTATCGCGCGCATAGCGTGCCTTGAACTCGTCCATCAGCTCGGTGCGGCCCGCATAGACCACACCGGCCAGGTCGATGACGGTGATTCTATCCTTGCGCAGCCCGAGGCTGACCAGCTGGTCGAGGCAGGCAAGTGCCGCCGCGCCGGCGCCGGTGCACACCAGCGTCACCTCATCGAGCCGCTTGCCAACGACGCGCAGGCCGTTCAGCGCCGCGGCGGCGACGCAGATCGCCGTGCCGTGCTGGTCGTCGTGGAAGACCGGCACGCGCATCCGCTCGCGCAGCCGGCGCTCGATGATGAAGCATTCCGGCGCCTTGATGTCCTCGAGGTTGATGCCGCCGAAGGTCGGCTCGAGGGCGGCGATGATCTCGACCAGGCGCTGGGGATCGGTCTCGGCGACCTCGATGTCGAAGACGTCGATGCCGGCGAATTTCTTGAACAGGACCGCCTTGCCCTCCATCACCGGCTTGGCCGCCAGCGGCCCGATGGCGCCGAGGCCGAGCACGGCGGTGCCGTTCGAGATCACCCCGACCAGGTTGCCCCGCGCGGTGAGCTGGGCCGCCTGGGCGGGATCGGCGACGATGGCGTTGCAGGCGGCGGCGACGCCGGGGCTGTAGGCGAGCGCGAGGTCGCGCTGGGTCGCCAAGGGCTTGGTCGGCGTAACTGCCAGCTTCCCCGGCACCGGGCGCCGGTGGTAGTCGAGCGCCATTTCGTCGAGGTCTGACGCCACCGCTTGCACCCTTTCAGCCAACGATCCGACCGCCGCAGTATAGTGACGGCGGGGCGATGGCGACGGTCAAATTTGGGACGTGCGGCCCGCTCGCCCGGCGCCGCGCAGGGCGTCAGGCGAGATGGTGCGGTCGAGAAGACTCGAACTTCCACGGCATTGCTGCCACAGCGACCTCAACGCTGCGCGTCTACCAATTCCGCCACGACCGCGTTCGGGAACGCTGGGAGATAGCAAATCCCGCCGCCCGGTTCAAGGGCCGGGGCAGCACCCCAGGGCTCCGAACTCGGGTTAACGACGGTTTACGGCTTGCGGGGTTCGTGATTCCCTGAATCGTCATCGATTCGGAGGGGTCGCGATGAGTGCAGGCGTGTCGGAATTTGGGGAGAAGTCTCGCCTTCGGGCGCTCTTGGAGCATTTTGGGACGATCGAGGATCCGCGCGAGCCGTGGCGGGTGGCGCATCCGCTGCCGGAAGTCCTGTTGCTGGTGGTGTGCGGGACGATCGCCGACGGCGACGATTACGACGGCATCGCCGCCTGGGGGGAAACGCATCTGCCGTTCCTGCGCCGTTTCCTGCCCTATCACCACGGCGTTCCGGGCGGGCGCTGGCTGACCCTTCTCATGAACCGGATCGACCCCGGGCTGTTTTCCGCCTGCTTCACCGCCTGGGTCCGGGAAACCTGGCCGGACCGGCCCGAGCTTGTCGCCATCGACGGCAAGACCTCGCGGCGCAGCCACGACCGCGGCGCCGGGAGGGCGCCGCTGCACTTGGTCTCGGCGTTCGCCACCACCGGGCGGTTGGTGCTCGGCCAGGAAGCGGTCGAGGACACGTCCAACGAAACCGCCGCCATTCCCGCCCTCCTGGAGCGCCTCGCCGCCGCCGACGGGCTCAAGGGTGCCGTCGTCACCATCGATGCCATCGCCTGCAACGCGACCGTCGCCAAGGCCATCAGGGACGCGGGAGCCGACTACCTTCTCGCCGTCAAGGCCAACCAGCCGACGCTTCGGGGCGAGATCGAGGCGGCTTTCGCCGCCGCGCCCGCCGGCGGCCTGGAGCGCTTCGTCGACCTCGACAAGGGGCACGGCCGCATCGAGGAGCGAACCGTGACCGTCCTGCGCGAGGTCGACTGGCTCGCCGGCGAGCGCAGGTTCCCCGGCGAACTCCGCCTTCCCGGCGCGGCCGCGATCGTCAAGGTCCACTCCCGCACCGAACTCAAGGATCGCGGGCGCTTCGACACCCGCTACTACATCTCGTCCGCGCCGCTCTCCGCCGAGGCCGCCGCCGGCGCCGTGCGCGGCCACTGGGGCATCGAAAACCGTCTCCACTGGGTCCTCGACGTCACCTTCAAGGAGGACCAGTCCCGCTTGCGGACCGGACACGGCGCCAAAAACATGGCCGTCGTCCGACACTTCGCCATCAATCTCGTCCGCACGGCCCCCGACAGGAAAAGCCTCAAATTGCGACGGAAGCTCGCCGGATGGAACGTCGAATACCTCGCTTCAATCCTCGGATTCAAACCTCGTTAACCCGGATTCGTTGCCCTGGCAGCACCCCGACCATCGCCGGCCCGCCGGGGCCGCGGTCAGGGATTCGGGGTCAGGCGGCCTCGCTCGCGGGAAAGGTCTCGGTGATCGAGACCGCCACCTTGTCGCCGACGATGACCAGTTCGCCGCGAGCGATCAGGCGGTTGTTGGCGAGGACCCAGGCATGGTCGTCGAGCGTCGCATCGAGCTCGATCACCGCGCCGCGTCCCATTTTCAGCAACTGGTGGATCGGCATGGTCGCCTTGCCCAGCACCACGGAAATCTCGACGGCGACGTCCTCGATCGCTTTGGCCACGGCGGCCTTCTCCTTCGACGATGGCGGCGGCGGATGCCCCCGCCGGGCCACGGTGACCGATCAGGGTTACTTTTGCGTTAAGGCCGAGCCGGCGTGCTAGGTTCCAGGCCATGAACGATCTCGAATGGGAGGTCAGCGACCAACCCGTGGGGTACGCCGAGGCAGTGGCGGCGATGGAGGCCCGTGCCGAGGCGATCCGCCGCGGCACGGCGCCTGAGCTGGTCTGGCTGCTGGAGCACCCGCCTCTCTATACCGCCGGCACCTCGGCCGACCCGGCGGACCTGCTCGACCCCGACCGACTGCCGGTCTTCAGGACCGGCCGGGGCGGCCAGTTCACCTATCACGGGCCGGGGCAGCGGGTGATCTACCTGATGCTCGACCTCGCCCGCCGCGGCCGCGACGTCCGCGCCCACGTGTGCCGGATCGAGGATTGGATCATCGACACGCTGGCATCCTTCAACGTCCGCGGCGAGCGGCGCACGGGCCGCGTCGGCGTCTGGGTCGAAGGTGGCGGCGGTGAAGCGAAGATCGCCGCCATCGGCGTTCGGGTGCGCCATTGGGTCACTTTCCATGGCGCCAGCCTGAACGTCGACCCCGATCTCGCGCACTATGCCGGCATCGTCCCCTGCGGCATCGCCGAGCGCGGCGTCACGTCGCTGGCCGCGCTCGGCCGCGCCGTCACCCTGCCCGAGGTCGATGCCGAACTGGCGGCGCGCTTCCCGCGCTGGTTCGGCGCCGCGACGCCGCGCGGCGCCGCCCTCCGCTAGCGCGCCCGCTTCTGCGCCAGGCGCTCGGCCCGGCGGCGGCCCTGGCGGGTTGCGGGGGCTGTTGTCGCCGCCGCCGGCCTGGGATCAAGACGCCCGGCAAGGAAAAAGATGTAAACGACGACAACGCCGACCATGGCGCCGACGGCTGCCCACAGATTGGCCGTGCCGAGCCAGACCGCGGCGCCGGCGGCGAGGCCGCCAAGATAGGAAACAAGCCAGTGGCGAAAGCTGAGGCGCGGCTTCATCGCTTGGCAGTCTGCCCGAGCGCGGCGCGGGGGGTCAAATCGGCACCCGGCTTTTCACCGGTTCGGCAATTGCCGGAAACCGGACAGGCTCGGCTCGGGTGCCGCCGGCGCGACCTCGAGGCGCGTCACCCGCGCCGGCGGCGGCCCCCGGCGTACGGCATCGATCATCGCCTCGACGGCTACCGCTTCGCCGCTGAGCAATGCCTCGACGCTGCCGTCGCTGCAGTTGCGCACCCAGCCGACGACGCCGAGCCCCGCCGCCAGGGAAACCGCCCAGGCACGGAACGAGACGCCCTGGACACGACCGTGAACCCGCAAGCGGACAGTGCGCTCCGGATCGGCCGCCCCCATTGCCCGGACGGGCTCCTAGGAGGCGCTCGCCAAGGCGAGCGGCGGCATCGCCTCGGCCGGGCGGACGCGCTCGGCCGGGAAATGGAGGCTTACCGTCGTGCCGACGCCGACCTCGCTTGTCAGATCGAGACGGCCGCCGTGCAACGCGATCAGCGACTGGGATAGCGGCAGGCCGAGCCCCGTGCCCGAATGGGCGCGGGTCAGCGGGCCGTCGATCTGCCCGAACGGGCGCATGGCGCGTTCGATGTCCTCCGGGGCGATGCCGATGCCGCTGTCGCGCACCGCGATCACCATGTCGCCGCCTTGCAGACGCGCGTCGACCCGGATCCGGCCGCCCTTCGGCGTGTATTTTACCGCATTCGACAGCAGATTGAGCAGGATCTGCCGGACGAGGCGTTCGTCGGCCCAGAGGCGCGGCAGAGCGGGCGCAGCCGTGATCTTCAGATCGAGATTGCCCTTGACCAGGCGCGGCCGAATGATCCGCGCGGCTTGGTCGATGGTGTGCGCGACATCGACCGCTTCCTCGTTGAGCTCCATGCGGCCAGCCTCGACCTTGGCCATGTCGAGGATGTCGTTGATGACTTCGAGCAGGTGCTGGCCGCTGTCGTAGATGTCCTGCAGGTATTCGCGGTACTTGGGCGAGCCCAGCGGCCCGAAGGTCTCCGCCCCCATCAGCTGGGCGAAGCCGAGAATGGCGTTGAGCGGCGTGCGCAGCTCGTGGCTCATGTTGGCGAGGAAGTCGGACTTGGCGCGATTGGCCATCTCGGCCTGGTCGCGGGCGCGGCGCAGCTCCACCTCCGCCCGCTTCCGCTCGGTCACGTCGGCGTAAAGCCCGGCGACGCTGCCGTCGGTCATGCGACGTTCGCGCACCGCGATCCAGCGGCCGTCGATCAGGCCGATCTCGTAGCGCGCCTCGGGCTGGCGGTGCACCGCGGTCTGCTTGCGTACGAAGGAATCGAGGTCGCTGGTGTGCGGCCGCACCACCGTCTCGCACCAGCGCCGCACGACGTCCGGGTAGCTGTCGCCATGACGCAGCCGATCGGTCACGCCCGGCACCAGGCCGGCGAAGGTCCGGTTCCACAGCACCAACCGGTCGTCGGCGTCCCAAAGGGCAAAGGCGTCGGTGATCTGGTCGACGGCCTGCGCGAGGCGAGCCTCGGCGCGCGCCGCCTGGCGCTCGGCGAGCTTTCGCGCGGTGAGGTCGGTGACGGTGCCCGAAACGCCGACCGGCCGCCCCTCGGCGCCGAGAATCGGCCAGGCGCCGATGGCGATGCAGCGTTCCTCGCCAGAACGGTCGGCCAATCGGGCCTCGATGAAGCGCTCGCTGGCGGCGCGGTCCTTCAGGCTGGCGAAGACGTCGCGCCCCAGCGCGCGGTCCGCCGGCGACAGAAACTCGACCGCGTCGCGGCCCAGGCTCTCCTCGAGGGTGAAGCCGGATAGCCGCGTCCAGGCGGCGTTGAGGAAGGTCAGGCGGCCGCTCGCGTCGGTCTCGAACACGACCTCGTGGGTGTTCTCGAGCGGGCCGCGATAGCGCGCCTCGGCGGCGCGCAGCCGGCTCCATGCCCGGTCGAGATACATCAGCAGCGTGCCGACCGCGACGACGATCGCCAGCACCGCGCTCAGCGTGAAGCCCCAGGGGGCGAACCATTCGACGGCGCGCAGCAGCGGATAGTCGAGCTTGTGCGCCCCCCACAGCAGCATCGCCCCGCCGGTGACGTAGCGGCCGGCGGCGGCAAGATCGCGCGCCATGACGAAAACCCAGCCGGCATGGAGAAGCGCCAGCCCGCTCAGGCCCTTGAGCGGCAGGCTGAGGACCAGGAACGAGGCGTCCAACAACAGGCCGCCGAAATACCAGGCGATCGCGACAACGGCCAACGCCGCCCACCAGGGCGAACAGCGCCGGCCGAGAAAGGCCTGCGTGCCCCAGAGCAGGAGCAGGGCGACCAGCGGCTCGACCAGCTCGCTCGCCACCTGGATCGCGGGGCGCGCGCCGCCGATCACCAGAACCAGCGCCACCACCAGGTGGGCGGACGACAGCGCCCAGGCCGCCGCCCAGAGCCCCAAATAGGTTTCGTTCTGGCGCAGCCACAAGTAGAGATAGACCCCCGCCAAGGTGACGGAAGCGGTCAGCGCGGCGACCACGGCAAGGGCAAGCCAGGACATCCCGGCAAGCCTAGCCGGCAACTCATACGGTTTGGTTAATCACCTGCCGAAACCGGAGGTTAGCGAGGCCGCACCGACCCCGTTCGAAAGTCGTAGCCCGGCCGCGAGGGGGCCAGGATTTGCACTACTCGAATTCGAGGATGACCTGGTCGACGGCCAGGCTGTCGCCGGACTTGGCCTTGATTGCGGCGACGACGCCATCGCGCTCGGCGCGCAGCACGTTCTCCATCTTCATCGCCTCGACGACGGCAAGGGTTTGTCCGGCCTTCACCGGCTCGCCGACGCCGACATTGATCGAGACCACCAGGCCCGGCATCGGGCAGAGCAGGAAGCGCGACAGGTCGGGCGGCGCCTTGACCGGGATATGGCGGGCGAGCTCGGCCGCTTGCGGGTTGCGGACAGTCAGGGCGAGCTCGGCCCCGCCATGGGTCAACAGCAGCGTCTCGCCGCGCCGTCCGACCAGGGCGCTGATCGCGCGACCCTGCACCGTACCGCG
>CAYTWJ010000108.1:0-9418 GCA_964442055.1 uncultured Rhodospirillaceae bacterium
GAGCGGCTCGACCTCGCCCTCCTGCAGCACGCGCAGGAGCTTGGCCTGCAGGCCGAGCGGCATGTCGCCGATCTCGTCGAGGAACAGCGTGCCGCGGTCGGCGAGCTCGAACTTGCCGGGCCGCGAGCGCGTTCCCGCGCCGGTATAGGCGCCCGGCGCGGTGCCGAACAGCTCGGCCTCGAGCAGGGTTTCGGGGATGGCGGCCGCGTTGACCCGCACCATCGGCGCCTCGGCGCGCGGGCTGGCGGCGTGGATGGCGTGGGCGAGCAGCTCCTTGCCGGTGCCGGTCTCGCCGAGCAGCAGCACGGTGGCGTCGAGCTCGGCCGCCCGCCGCGCCTCGGCCTTGAGCGCGCGCACCGCGGCGCTGACCCCGACGAACTGGCTGAAGCGGTACTTGGCGCGGCGGCTGTCGCCGAGCTCGCGCCGCGCGCGGGCCAAGTCGTCCTGCATCTGCTGGAACTTCGAGACGATCGGGCGCAGCGCCTGCAGCCGGTCGTAGAGGATCACGCCGAGCGCGCCGGTCACCTCGCCGTTGTCATCGGTCAGCGGAATGCGCGACACCACCACCTGGCGGTCGCCGACGCCGATCACGTCGAGCAGGTCGGCCTGGCCGCTTTCGACCACTTGGCGCATGCGGCTGTTGGGGATCACCTCCTCGACCGGCTTGCCCTCGACCGGCTCGACGCCGTTCCAGCCGAGGATCGCCTTGTACTTGTCGTTCATCCAGGCGATGCGGCCGGCGCGGTCGATCATCACCGCGCCCTCGTAGAGGCTGTCGAACAGCTGCATCAGCGTGCGCGCCGCCCGGCTGCGCACCAGGGCTTCGTCGATCGGCTTGCCGGGCTGCTTGACCACGGGCCTGTTCCTCGCCTCGGCCCTCGGCGGTCCGCGTCTGGCGGCGGCCTGCCCTGGGCGGCCGGGGAATGCTAGGGCGATGCCGCGTCCGGCACAAGCCGCCGGGAGCGGTCAGCGTGATGTGTCGGACCCTTGGGCCGCGAGCCGCTCGGCGAGCTGCTCGAGCGCGGCGCGGTCGTTCAGATAGACCGATTTGCCTTTGCGCAGGATCAGCTTGCTGGCGGCGAGCTGGCTCAGCACCCGGGCGACCGTTTCGCGCGTGGTCGAGGCGCGGCTGGCGATCTCCTGCTGGCGGGGCAGCGGATAGATCACCCAGGAACCCTTGGCGATCAGGTCGGGCTTGGCCATGCGCAAGAGCTCGAGGTGGACGCGCTGCACGGCGCCGAGCGTCGCCAGGTCCATGATCCGCTCGTCGCAAATGCGGATGATGCGCGCCAGCCGCCGCAGCACCTGCACGGCGATCTCGGGATGGCGGCGCAGCAATTCCTCGAAAGCGCGCGGCGGCAGCGCGGCAAGCAGGCACGGCCCGTCGGCCACGGCTGTCGCCGAGCGCGGCTCGCCGTCGATCGCCGAGAGCTCGCCGAAGAAGCCGCCAGCCGGCACCGAGGCATAGTTCACCTCGCGCCCGGCGACCGAATAATTGACGATCTGGACGGTGCCCTCGGCGACGAAGAAGACGTCGCGGCTGGCGCTGTTGCGATCGAGGATTTGCTCGCCGGCCTTGTAGCGGCGCCAGCTGCAGGCCTGCTCCAGCTGCACGATCTCGCCCGGCGTCAGGCCCGCGAGCAGGCCCACGGCGGACAGACGTCCCGGTGCCGATTCGGTCGCCACTCTCCCCCCAAACGAAATGCCCCGGCCAAGATAGGGGGAATCGATGGGCCTGCCTAGACCGCTTCCCTCGCCCGACGCCCGAGCAAGCCGCGGAACAAGCCCGGTGCGCGCAGAGCCCCGAGCGTGACGCGCATCACGCGCCCCGGCAACGGCGCGTGACCGGGGTCACTGAATCGGGGCGCCGGTGCGCGCTACAAAGAAGCCGTTCCTCCCGAACAACCCACCAACTGCCCCCGCCTTCGTGCGGGGGCTTTTTTTTCCGCCGTTGCCGCAAATTGCTCACAGCCTGCCTTGTTTGATCGCCCGGCCCGTTGGCATAGATTCGGCGCCTCAAATCCGTTCCGGAGGGGAAGCCGATGTTGTCTCTGCATTCCGTCTTTCGCGCCCTGGCCATGCCGATGGCGCTGGTTTTCGCTCTCGCCACCGTGCCGCTCGCGCCGGCGCGGGCCGGATTGGTCCCGACCGAAGAGGCGGTCGTGGCGATGGGAGCGGCGGCCGAGCGCGCCAAGGTGGCCGAGTTCCTCGGCCGCGAAGCCGTGCGTGCCGAGCTCGGGGCGCTCGGCGTCGACCCCGCCGAAGCGCAGGCGCGCGTCGCCGGCCTGAGCGACGACGAGGTGCGGACGATCGCCGGACGCATCGACGAGCTGCCGGCCGGCCAGAGCGCGCTTGGCGTCATCATCGGCGCCGCGGTGCTGATCTTCATCGTGCTGCTGATCACCGACATCCTCGGCTTCACCAAGGTATTCAACTTCACCCGCAGCGTCAGGTAGCGGCTTGGCTGCGACCAGCCGCCGCCCCCGCCGGGGCATCCTCCTCGGCGGCGCGCTGCTGGCGCTGGCGGTTGCCGGCTGTGCCACGCCGCAGACCGAGGCGCTGCTCGCGGCGCCGCCCGGCATGCCCCGCCAGGCCAGCGTCGACGGGGTGCCGTTCCGTCCCCAGGAGCGCTATTACTGCGGCCCGGCATCGCTGGCCATGGCGCTCGGCTGGTCGGGGCTGGCGGTCGACCAGAACGACATCGCCGCGCAGGTTTACACCCCCGGCCGCGAAGGGACGCTCCAGGCCGACATGCTTGCATCGGCGCGGCGCCATGGCCGGCTCGCTATCCCGGTGCGGCGGCTGCCCGACCTGGTGGCCGAACTGGCCGCCGGCCACCCGGTGATCGTCTTCCAGAATCTCGGCCTCGACATCCATCCCGTCTGGCATTACGCGGTCGCCATCGGCTACGACCTCGCTCGGGCCGAGATCGTCCTGCATTCGGGGCTGGAGGAACGCTTGGCGCTGCCGCTCGGCACATTCGAGCGCACCTGGCGGCGCGGCGGCGACTGGGCGCTCTTGGTCCTGCCGCCCGGGCGCCTGGCCGCCAGCGCCGGCGAGGCGGCGCATGTCGAAGCCGCGATCGCGCTCGAGCGCGTCGGGCGGCCGGCCGAGGCGGCTGCCGCCTACGAGGCCATCGGCGCGCGCTGGCCTACGAGCTTCGGCGCCGCCATCGGGCTCGGCAACGCGCGCTTCGGCCTCGGACAGTTCGAGGCAGCGGCAGCGGCCTTCAGGCGCGCAACGGAAGCCCGTCCCGACAACGCCGCGGCGTGGAACAATCTCGCCTACAGCTTGCACCGCCTGGGCCGACAGGACGAGGCGCTCTCAGCCGCCGAGCGGGCGGTGCGGCTCGGCGGCGCGGACGCGGCGGCCTACCGGCGCACGCTCGAAGACATCCGCGCCGCTGCCGGGAAAAACAGAACAGGCTGAACCCCGCGAGGAGGTCCAGCCCGCTCGATCCCGGCCGCTAGCTTAGTCTCATCGCGGCCGGCGAATTCCGTGTGTGCCGCCCTCAGCTCTCGGCGGCGACGCGTGCGCGCATGGCCTGCCAGTCGAAGCGGCGGGCCAGGACCAGGGCCTCGTCCGGGCTGAGCCCGTCGAAGGCGAGACCGAACACGGCCGAATCCGAAAGCACGACGACGACCGTGCCGGTGCCGGCGGATCTGTCGGCGGCCATCTGCACCCGGAAGCCGTCGACGTTGCGCACGACCAGCTCCTGCTCGCCGTTGAGGGTGCTGTAGCGTTCCTTGACCGCGCTGGCCGGCAGGGCAAGCGACCGCGCCGCCTCGGCGAAGCCGCCGACGACGATGTTGGCGGTGATCTCCTTCCCACCCCTGGCGTAGCTGCGCGTCGCGGCGCTGATGGTGCCGCCGGAAAGCGCGAGCTCCTCGCCCTCGGGCTCGCCGGCTTCCCAGCCCGCCAAGTTGACGAGCAAGGGGAACAGCGCCTGCGACACCGGGCCGGCGCTGGCGGCGCGCCAGACGATCGCCAAGGCGACGATTGCGGCGCCGAGCCAGAAGGCGCGCCAGGTCGGGGCAATCAGGGCCCGAGCCTGCGCGCGGCGGTTTCGATGGGGCATGAGCTGTTTCCCTGTCTGCGACGCAGTGCGTGCCGATGCAGCTCGCCGGCTGCCGTGGCGGCGACGAAGCCACCGTTCGGCGCAGTGTCGCCAAGAGTCTCTAATCAATCGTTAATCGCGGGCTTGGCCTTGGCGGCGAACGCGCCTGTGTTGTTTTTGAGACAAATGCCACGCGGTGCGAGAGTACCGCCGCGAATGCCCCGTTTCCTGTTATCAGGGGGTCGTCGAGGCCCGCCGATCCCCTTCGCCCCCACCGTAACGCGCGCGGGCCGACGCCGGTCGCAGCACCCAGGGGGGACCCCGATGTTGCGATCGTTCCCCAATAGCCTCGCATCTTCGGGCACCCTGGGCGCCCGATCTTCTTTGCGGCGGGCGGCGAGCCGCGCAAGCACGAACTCAGGCGATGGCGCGCCCTGCAGGACTCGAACCTGCGACCTGCCGCTTAGAAGGCGGCTGCTCTCATCCGGCTGAGCTAAGGGCGCGCAAGACGGGCACCGGCGCGCATCAGCGCATCCGGCGGAAGCTGAAATTGTCGGCGTAGTTCTTGCGCTGGAAGCGGGGCGCCTGCGGCTCCTCGACCTCGTAGTCGAGGCCGTAGCGCTCGGCGAAGGCGATCGCCGCTTCCTTGTCGGGGAAGGACAGCGCGACCTCGCCCAACGTGCCGGCCGCCCCCGTCCAGCCCATCAGCGGCTCGACGAAGCGGGCGTCGGCGGTGTCGAACTCGATGCGCCATTCGCGGCTGCGGGCGCGGCCCGACTGCATCGCGCTCTTCGCCGGCCGGTAAATGCGTGCCTTGATCGCCATGAACGAACGGATCCTCTCGGCATCGGGCCTGCGCCGGGGCAGCGTCGCGGCGAACTGGTCGGGGCGACTGGATTCGAACCAGCGGCCTACTGCTCCCAAAGCAGTCGCTCTACCAGGCTGAGCTACGCCCCGACAGCCCCGCTTCTCCGCGCGCACGGCATCGCGGCGGCGAAAGCCGGGCCGGGTCTTGCCCGCCGGCATGGATACACGAAGGCCCGCGCCGCGACAACTGCCGCCGGCCCGATTCGGGCCTCCCCGGGGCCGGCCGCCTCAGCCGGCGCCCGCGCGCGGGCGCGGCAGGATGCGGAAAACGCCGTCGGCGGCGAGCACGGCGTGACGGCCCACGGTCAGGTCGCCGCGCAGAAAGACCAGCGACCGCGTCGCCCGCACCACCTGCGCCCGCCCCTCCACCCAGTCGCCGCGGCGCGCCGGACCGAGGAAGTCGCAGACCATGCGCACGGTGACCGTCGGCCGCCCGAGGGCGCGGAAGGCGGCGGTGCCGAGCAGCACGTCGGCAAACGTCGCCAGCATGCCGCCATGGGCGATGCCCAAACTGTTGACGTGGCGCTCGTCGACCCGGAAGGCGCGCACGAAGCCCTCGCCCTCGGCCCGGTCGTAGAACGGGCCGACAAGCCGGCCGAACGCGGCGCTGTGCGCGATCGGGCTGAAGCCTTCGGGAACCGGTGTGCTCATGCGGCAAACAGGAATTGCGGCAAGGTGCCACGATGCCGGCCCAGGCGACAAGCGCTAAGCTCGCCGCCGTGCTGCACTACGAGCGCCGGGCGGTCCTGTTCCTCGTGCGCCATGTCGCCTTCGGCGCCATCGGCGCGCTGGTGCTCGGCGCGATGATGCTCGCCGCCGACATCGGCGGCCTGCGCACCCTCGCCTTCAGCCACCCGGACGGCTGGCTCTATCTCGCGATCCTGTTCTTCGGGATCTTCATCACCTGCGGCGGCGTCGCCGCCGCCATCGCGATCATGGCGCTCGGCAAGGGCGACCCGCGCGCCTGAGCCCGCCTCAGCGGCCGGCGGCGAAAATCGCGTGCTCGACCCGGTCGCCGGGCTTGATGCCGAGCCGTGCCACCGTGCCGCCGTTGAGCTCGAGCACCGCGCGCACCGGCCCCGCCGCGCCGATCGGCGTCAGGTCGTGCGGGATGGCGCGCTCGTGGATGTTGAGGATGCGGCCGTCGGCGGTGATGAACAGCATGTCGAGCGGGATGTAGGTATTGCGCATCCACATCGAGGCGTGCGTCGGCGCGCGGTAGTCGAACAGCATGCCGGCGTCGGCGGCGAGAGCGCGGCGATACATCAGGCCGCGCGTGCGGGCCTCGTCGGTGGCGGCGAGCTCGACCTTGAAGGAATGGCGCCGCCCGCCGCCGATGATGACCAGCTCGCCGGTCGGCAGGGCCGCCGGCGCGCCCTGCGCCGCCGCGCCCGCCGCCCGCAGGGCGAGCGGCAAGAGCAGGATCGCGCCAAGGAGATGTCGCCGGTCGCGCCGCATCGGCCTCATCGCATCACGGCGCCAGCGCCGCGTCCACCACGCGCTTGACCGCGTCGCGCACCGCGCCCTCGCGCGGCCGGTCGGCCAGCGTCGTGAACCAGTGCCGCGGCGGATTGCGCCCCGCGCTGCGCTCCCAGGTGACGGCGCGCAGGATCGCCTCGGCTTCGTCGGGCAGGCGGGCGGGCGGCTCGCGGCCGTCGAGCACGCCCCAGACCCCCGCCCAGCAGCGTGCCACCGACCACGGATTGTAGCCGCCGCCGCCGAGCACCAGATAGCGCGGCGCCTTGTCCTTGAGCCGGCCGACCACGCGCCACAGCGCGCCGTTGGAGAGCTGCTGGCGCGACAGCGGATCCTCGGCCAGCGCGTCGGCGCCGCACTGGAGCACGATCGCCTCGGGCCGGAAGGCCTCGACCAGCGGCAGCAGCGCGTGGTCGGCGACATAGTCCATCTCGCTGTCGTTCATGCCCGGCGGTACCGGCAGGTTGCGGGCCGAGCCGCCGGCGCGATCCCTCACCGCGCCGGTGAACGGCCAGCGCCCCTCCTCGTGCACCGAGAGGCAGAGCAGGCGCGGATCGCCGGCGAAGGCGGCCTCGACGCCGTCGCCGTGATGCACGTCGACATCGACATAGGCGACACGCTCGAGGCCCTGGTCGACCAGCGCCTGGATGGCGAGCACCGGATCGTTGAAGTAGCAGAAGCCGGCGGCGCGGTCGCGCCGGCCGTGATGGGTGCCGCCGGCCGGGTTGTAGGCGACGCCGCCGTCGGCGATCAGCGCCGCCGCCGCCAGGCTGCCGCCGCAGGCGGTCGCCGGGCGGCGGAACATCTCGGCGAAGACCGGGTTTTCCAGCCGGCCGAGATTGTAGCGCTCGCGCACCTCGGCGCAGACTCTTTGCTCGGCCTCGGCCCGCATGACGGCGGTGATGTAATCGGCATCGTGGAAGCGGGCGAGCTCGTCTGGCGTCGCGCGCGGGCTGTCGACATATTGCCGGGCATCGAGCCAGCCCAGCGCACGCACCAGGTCGAGCGCCAGCGAGACGCGCGGAATCGCCAGCGGATGGCGCCGGCCGTAGCTCGAACCGCGATAGATCTCGCTGCCGATGAGAAAAGGGCGGGCCGACACCCGCTATCAGCTAGACCGGCCCCGGGTCCGCGTCAACCGCGGCCGCCCTCAGGCCCGACTCCAGCGGATGTAGGCCTCGCGCATGGCGCGCGAGGCGGCAATGGTCTCGATCGCGGCGTCGCCGCGCTTCTCGCGGATGGCGTTGTAGGCGTCGCGCGTGTGCACGAAGCGCATCCAGTGCCGCGCCTTGGTCAGCGCCGTGGCCGAGCCTTCCTCGGCCTCGCCCACCAGGCAGCGGTCGAGCGCGTCCATCAGCGACTGGGCGACGTCGCGCCGCCCCACCGAATAGGCGAGGTGGAAGGCGGCCAGGACCTTGTCGACGAGCTCGCGCGCATCCTCGGGATGCTCGAAGGGCTCGGGCGGGCCGAACCCCTCAACGGTCGGCATCATCTCGGCTTCGAGGAACATGCGGGCCTCCTGCCCTGCCTCCCGGCCGGCTTTGCCGGGCGGCGGCGATGCTCGTAGACCCTAACAAACCATTGTCACCGGACCGTTAATCGGGCTTGCCCTGCCGGCGCCGCGCCTTATAGTCGGCCCCGGCACTGGGGGGAGCCGGCCTGCCGGCTGAGAGGTCCGAATGCGGACGACCCCTGGAACCTGATCCGGTTCATACCGGCGTAGGGATCAGTGGCTCATGACCGCGACGGCACTACCGGCGGATTCCGCCCCTTCTTTGGGCCCCTTGCCCCTCGGCGTCGACCTGCACGTCGGGCGGGTCGATTTCGGCGCGTTGCCGCTGTTCCGCGGGCTCGACATGCGGCTCGAAGCGGGCCGCACCACCTGCCTGCTCGGCCCGAGCGGCGTCGGCAAGTCGACGCTCCTGCGCATCCTCGCCGGCCTCGCCCCGCCGGGCGCCGAGACGCGCATCGCCTGTGACGACGGCGGCGCGCTTGCCGGCCGCGTCGCCTACATGGACCAGCGCGACCTGCTGCTGCCCTGGCTCTGCGCCATCGACAACGTGACCCTGGGCGCGCGGCTGCGCGGCGAGGCGATCGACCGCCACCGCGCCGCCGACCTGCTGGCGCGGGTCGGCCTTGGCGGGCGCACCGGCGACCGTCCGGCCGCGCTCTCGGGCGGCATGCGCCAGCGCGTGGCGCTCGCTCGCACGCTGATGGAGGATCGTCCGCTCGTGCTGATGGACGAGCCCTTTTCGGCGCTCGACGCGTTGACGCGGTTCCGCCTGCAGGCGCTCGCCGCCGAGCTGCTCGCCGGCCGCACCGTGCTGCTCGTCACCCACGACCCGGCCGAGGCCTTGCGCCTCGGGCACCGCGTGCACGTGCTGGCGGGGCGGCCGGCGCGCCTCGACGCCGCGCTCGACCTGCCCGAGGCGCCGCCGCGCGATCCGACCGACCCCGATCTGGTGGGGTTGCAGCGCGAGCTGATGCGCCGCCTGGTCGCGGCGAGCGCGACATGATGCGCCTCGTCCGGCCGCTCCTGACCTTCGCCAGCATGCTCGCGCTGTGGGAGGCATTGGTCCGCGCCAGTGGCATCGCGCCGT
This sequence comes from uncultured Rhodospirillaceae bacterium, assembly GCA_964442055.1. Taxonomy (GTDB): domain Bacteria; phylum Pseudomonadota; class Alphaproteobacteria; order Ferrovibrionales; family Ferrovibrionaceae; genus CAYTWJ01. The sequence goes on from CAYTWJ010000108.1 coordinate 9,001, forward strand.
TCCTCCTGCCGGCGCCGTCGCGTGTGGCAGTCGCTGCGGCCACGCGCGCCGACCTGCTCGTCCAGCACGCCGCGGTGACGGCGGCGGAGATCGCGCTCGGGTTCGCTGGCGGCGCCCTGCTCGGCGTCGCCTGCGCGCTGGCCATCGCCTGGTCGCGGGCGGCGCGCCGCTGGCTGCTGCCGCTGGTCGTGGCCAGCCAGGCGATCCCGGTCTTCGCGCTGGCGCCGCTGCTCGTGCTCTGGCTCGGCTACGGCATGGCGTCGAAGGTGGCTGACTCGGGCGCCTGAGCGATGGTCATGCGCTGCTGCTGCCTGCCGGACAGGATCTCGGCGCGCTGGAACGCGTGCGGAAGCAGCTTTAGGCGCTTCAGGGCGTGCACGGCGAGGGCTCGCTCGGCGCGGGAGAAGCGCTTCAGCAG
>CAYTWJ010000109.1:0-9339 GCA_964442055.1 uncultured Rhodospirillaceae bacterium
GCGGCATCGACCCTGATGCCCGCCGGCCACGCCGCGATCACCGCCGAATACAAGATCAATTTCGTCGCCCCGGCGGCCGGCGAGCGGCTGATCGCCCGCGCCAAGGTCGTGCGCGCCGGCAAGAACCTCTCGGTCTGCGAATCCAGGGTCTTCGCCCGCACGGGCGAGGGCGAGACCCTGTGCGCGGCGGCGCTGGTCACGCTGGTGCCGGTCACGCTGGCGAAGGGCGGCTGATCCCGGTCGCGGCGATTGACCGCGATCAATGCCGCGCAGGTCCGCGGTTGTTCTGATCCGAGCGATGAGTCTGCCTTCCGCCACGATCCCCGCCGGGGAGCGCGATGGGCGCGTTGCGCCGTTCGGGCCGGTATTCCTGGCCGGGCTGCTGCTGCGGCCGCTGCCGCCGGCCATGCTCCAGCCGCTGCTCGACGGCGCGATGCGGGCGGTGTTGCGCCGCCATCCGCGCCTCGTCGGCCGGCTCGGCGCCTTCGCCTCCACGACCTTCGCGATCGCGCCGGACGACCTCCCCTTCCGCTTCCTGCTGCGGCTGGGGCCGCCGGCCCCGTTTCTGCGCGCCCTTCCCACCAGCGTCGGAGCCCCGGCGACCGCGACAATTCGCGGGCCATTCCTGGCACTGCTCGACCTGCTGTCCGGAAATGGCGACGGCGATGCGCTGTTCTTCGCGCGCGATCTGACGATCGAGGGCGACACCGAGGCGGTTCTCGCGCTGCGGAACGCCCTCGACGCCGAAGCCATCGACCTCGCCGCCGATCTCGCCGAGGCCGTCGGGCCGCTGGGCGCACCGGCCCGGCGCGTCGCCGGGCTCGGCTTGGCCACATTCGAACGCGCCCGCGCCGATCTCGAGGCCGTGCGCACGGCCCTGCTGGCGCCGACGACACGCCGGGCAGACGGCATGGCCGCGCGGCTCGCCGAACTCGAACGGCGGCTGGCGGCGCTCGAGCGGCGGCCACCCCGGGCCGGGACCTCGTCGTGAACACGGGCGACCCGCGCCTCGAACTGGTATGCCCGGCCGGAAACCCGGCCGCATTGCGCGCGGCCGTCGATGCGGGGGGCGACGCCGTCTATCTCGGCTTTCGCGACGAGACCAACGCGCGCAATTTCCCCGGGCTCAACTTCAGTCGCGACGAGCTGGCCGAGGGGATTGCCTATGCGCACGGGCGCGGCGTCCGCGTCTTCGTCGCCATCAACACTTTTCCCGCCGCCGGCGACCCGGCGCCCTGGCAGCGGGCCGTCGATGACGCCGCGGCGCTCGGTGCCGACGCGGCGATTCTCGCCGACATCGGCCTGCTCGATTACGCCGCTCGCGCCCACCCCGACTTGCGCCGCCATCTCTCGGTGCAGGCCAGCGCGGCCAGCGCCGAGGCGATCGGATTCTACGCCCGGGAATTCGGCGTCCGGCGGGTGGTACTGCCGCGCGTGTTGACGCTGCCCGAGATCGCCGCCCTCAATCGCGCCGTTAAGGTCGAGACGGAAGTCTTTGTTTTCGGCGGCCTCTGCGTCATGGCCGAAGGGCGCTGCGCGCTCTCCTCCTACGCCACCGGCCAGTCGCCCAACACCCGCGGCGTCTGCTCGCCGGCAAGCCATGTCGAATACGTCGACGAGGGGCACCGCCTGGTGTCACGGCTCGGTGGCTTCGCGGTCAACGCCTTCGCGCCGGGCGAGCCGGCAGGCTATCCGACGCTCTGCAAGGGCCGCTTCGTTGCCCGCGGCCGGGCGAGCTACCTGTTCGAGGAGCCGGCCAGCCTGAACGCCCTCGACATTCTGCCCGAACTCGCGGCGGCCGGCGTCGTCGCCCTGAAGATCGAGGGCCGCCAGCGCGGCCGCGCCTATGTGGCCGAGGTCGTCGCCGCCTTCCGCAGGGCGGTGGACGCGGCGGCGCGCGGCGAGGCCCCGGCGCCCGCGACGCTCGGCGCCCTGAGCGAAGGCGGGCGCGAGACCGCCGGCGCCTACCGCAAGAGCTGGCATTGATGGCGAAGCTGACGCTCGGGCCGCTGCTCTTCAACTGGCCGGCCGAGAAGCGCCGCGACTTCTATTTTCGCATCGCCGACGAGGCGCCGGTCGACACCGTCCACCTCGGCGAGGTGGTCTGCGCCAAGCGCGAGCCCTTCATCGCCGACCTGCTGCCGGTGCTGGTCGAGCGCCTGCAGCGCGGCGGCAAGGAGGTGGCGATCTCGACTCTGGCGCTGGTGATGAACGCGCGCGAGGCGGCGGCGTTGCGCGAAATTGTCGCCGACGGCGCGCTCCTGGTCGAGGCCAACGACATGGCGGCGGTGGCGCTGCTCGCTGGCCGACCGCACCTGCTCGGGCCGACGATCAACGTCTACAACGAGGGGATCCTGGCCTGGCTCGCCGGGCGCGGCGCGCGGCGGGTCTGCCTGCCGATCGAGCTGTCCGCCCCGGCCATTGCCGCCCTCGCCGGCTCGGGCGCCTGCGAGATCGAGGTCTTCGCCTTCGGCCGCGCCCCGCTGGCCATCTCGGCCCGCTGCTACCACGCGCGCGCTCACGGCCTGGCCAAGGACGGCTGCCGCTATGTCTGCGGCGACGACGCGGACGGCATGGCAGCCGAAACCATCGAAGGCCAGCCTTTCCTCGCCGTCAACGGCACGCAGACCCTGAGCCATGCCTGCGTCAATCTGTTGCGCGAGGCGTCGGGGCTGCGCGATGCCGGCGTGCGGCGCTTCCGCTTGTCGCCGCACGATATCGACATGGTGGCCGTGGCGCGCGCCTTCCGCGACGTGCTCGACGGCCGGATCGCGGCCGATGTCGGCTGGCGCCGCCTCGGCGAACTGGCGCCCCACCTGCCCTTCGCCAACGGCTTCCTGCACGGCATTGCCGGCGCCAGCCTGGTCGCCGCCGAGTAGAAGCCGCTTTCCCCGACGGGGCGCGCCTGCGCCCCGCGTATCAGCTTTGCTGTCTTGGGCCGTTTGCGAGGAAGGCTTCGATCTCGTCAGTGGCGCGGCGCCACGCCGCCTCCTGGGGCAGCACCAGGTGGTTCGCACTGTCAAGCGCGACGAAGCGCGCACCGGGGATCCGGGTGGCCATGAAGCGCGCCTCCGCAAGCGGAGCCACCTCTTCGCGCTCGGAATGCAGAATCAGGGTCGGCGTGCGGATGCGGGCCAGCCGATCGCTTACGTCGATCCCGTCGATCACCTGCCGAAGTCGCACAGCGTTATCGGGCGAGGTGGCGACCCGTTGCAGGTCCGTCCACCAACGAACCTGCTCGTCATTGGCCTCGGGCAGATAGAGAGAGGCGAACATGCGGCGGAAGGCCGAAGTTTCCTTGCCCCAGCCCTGTCGCATAAGCGTGGTGAAGGCCTCGCTCTGGGCCCGGTCTTCGTCACGCCCACGTCTCAGGCGGCCGCGGGCGAAGCCGCCCCAGAGGATCAAATGGCTCACTCGCGCCGGATTGCGCGCGGCATAATCGACCGCAATCGCGGCGCCCTGCGAAATGCCGAGCAGCGCGAAGCGGGGCATTTCACTGGCCTCGATGACCGACTCGAGATCGGCCACAAGAGCATCGAAGGAAAAATTGCCGACATCCCAGTCCGAGAGTCCGGCACCCCGCGAATCGTAGCGAACCAAGAGGCGATTCTCGGCGAGAACACGGAAGAGGTCGCCCCATACCGGGCTGACCCAGTCGAACTCCAGATGATTGAGCCAATTCGCCACCTTCACCAGCGGCGGTCCCGAACCGGCCAAGGAATAGGCCAGCTGGACGCCGTCCGGCGAGGTGCAGTAGCGGATCGTCTGCGCGACCGCGGCCGCAGAAGCCGCCCCGGGCTCGTCCTCATGCTGGACATCGGCAATGAAACGGAAGCCGCGGCGCGGAGCGGTCCGGATGATGGCTTGGGCGTCGCCGCTGTCGCCGACAGCCTGGCGCGCTGCGCTGATGCGGCTACCGAGGGTCGCGTCGGAGACGATACGGCCATCCCAGACGGCCTCGATCAGGTCGTCCTTGGAGACGACGCGGTCACGGTTCTCGATCAGGTAGGTGAGGAGGCTAAGGACCTGCGGTTCGACCGCCACCGCCTCGCCGCGTCGCCGCAGTTCCAGCCGTTGGGTGTCGAGCGTTACGTCCCCGAATCTGTAAATCATCGGCTCCGCCCATTTGTGTCGGCCGGAATCAAGGCCTTCCGAAGATAACCTAAAGGTCTTTTGCAAGCGCGTCCAACCAGGGCTGGGTAGGCTTTGACCACAAGCTCGCTGCGGAGGGACGCGAAATGAACCCCGGGACTGAAATCTGGCGTCGCGCGGACGGCTCGATAGACACCGATCATTACAGGAAGATCGGCCGGCGCGAGCGATCGGCGGCAGCCGTTGCAATGATGTCTTGGCTGCGGCTTTGGCAATCCGTTGCGAACAGCTGGCGTCCGGGTTGCCACCAAAGCGCGAACCCCCTGCCTCGGCGGCCTTAGCAACGGCAGCGGGCTGCCGGTGTTGCTGCGCGCCTTGATGGCCGGCCAAGCGTGGAAGATGCCCCTTGGGCAGGGATCACCCCGAGGTCATTCGCCCGAAGCCGGCCGTTCCCTCGGGGCAATGCTGCGGAGAGTTTGTTTTCCGCGCCGGGGGCGGGAACTTTTTGCGCGCGAATGCGTCTTAGTGACTGAAGGCGGCGGATTCGGCCGCCGCCGGGCAAGATCGCAGACGGGAGACGACAATGGCGCAAAGCGTCCTGGTGAACTGTTCGTGGGGGAGCGACAATCCGGAGCGTGCGACGGTGGCGTTCATCGTCGCCAGCGCGGCGGCGGCGACCAAGAAGGACGCCGCGGTGTTCCTCACCATCGAAGGCGTCCGGCTCGCCACCAAGGGCTACGCCGAGACCGTGCGCAAGGACGGCTACAAGCCGCTGAAGGAGTTTCTCGACGCCTTCCAGGAAAGCGGCGGCAAGGTGTGGGTTTGCGGCGCTTGCGCCAATGCCCGCGGCATCACGCCCGAACAGCTCATCCCCGGCGCCCAGATCACCGGCGCCGCCACCGTGATCGATTTCGCCACCAACGGGGCGACGGTCCTGATGTGAAGCCGCGCCGGCGGCGCGAAATCGAGGGAAAGACAATGGCACAGCCGACAACCGCGTTCGATCCCAAGGAGCTTGAGGCCAAGGTCAAGACCATGTACCAGGCGGTCGCCGAGAACCCGCACGGCGAATTCCATTTCGAGATGGGGCGCGGCCTGGCCGAGCGGCTGGGCTACGACCCCGCCCTCCTCGACCAGGTGCCGGCGGCGGCGATCGAATCGTTTGCCGGGGTCGGCCACTATTTCCACCTCGCCCGCTTGGTCGCCGGCGAGCGCGTGCTCGATCTCGGCTCCGGCTCGGGCATGGACAGCTTCATCGCCGCGCGCATGGTCGGACCCAAGGGGGCGGTGGTCGGCATCGACATGACCGACCAGCAGCTGGCCAAGGCCGAGCGGTTGCGCGCCGCCGGCGGCTTCGCCAATGTCGAGTTCCGCAAAGGCTACATCGAAGAGCCGCCGGTGTCCGAAGCGAGCTTCGACGCGGTGATCAGCAATGGCGTCATCAACCTCGCCCCCGACAAGGCGGCGGTGTTCCGCGCCGCGGCGCGGGCGCTGAAGCCGGGCGGCCGCCTGGCTTTGGCCGACATCGTCACCGAGACGCAGCTCCCCGACGGCATCGTCTGCAACTCGACGCTGTGGGCGGCGTGCATCGGCGGCGCCATGCAGCAGGGCCGCTATCGCGATGCCATCGAGGCCGCCGGCCTGGTGGTCGAGGCGATGCAGGACAACCGCGCCTATCAGTTCATTTCCGCGAACGCGATGGGCGCTGCGCGCAAGTACGGGGTCAAGAGCATCTCGCTGCTGGCGCGAAAGCCGTGAATCGGGCGGGTTGCTGCAGAATGCCGGATAACGTCCTCGACCTCACCCTTCGACCCCCGCCGGCTCCGCCGGCTCGACAGGGCGAGGTCAAGTTTTTGATAATGCTCACCCTCGTACTGAGCTAGTCGACGTGCGAGGGTGGGCAAGAGCGTTCTTGACAACCTGCTATACTCTATCCGGGGGAGGGTTGGGACGCGGATGCCGGAGCGAGCTGAGGCGGTCGAGCTTTCGGCCGAGGGCGGCGCCGATGCCGCGCGCGCCGCCTTCCAGCTCGACGTCGCCGAGGCCACCGACCGCCTTTACGCGCTGGCCCTCAGGCTCACCCGCAACCGCGCCGACGCCGAGGACCTGGTCGCGGACGCGGTGATGCGGGCGTGGCATGGCTATGCCGGCCTCAAGGAGCGTGGACATTTCGCGCCCTGGATCCGCCGCATCCTGGTCAATACCTTCATCAGCGACCGTCGCCGCCTCGCTGCCGGACCGGCCCAGGCGGACCTGCCGGCCGACGGCGACGCGTTCTCGCTCTTCGAGCGGCTGCACCAGCCTTTCCTGCTGTGGTGGGGCACGCCGGAGCAGGAGCTGCTGAACAAGCTGCTGCGCCATGACCTGGCGCGCGCCCTCGACCGGCTGCCGACGGCCTTCCGTATCGCGGTGGTGCTGGTCGACGTCGAGGGGCTGTCGTATCAGGAAGTGGCCGAGGCGACCGGCGTGCCGGTCGGCACCGTGCGCTCGCGGCTGGCCCGCGGCCGCGGCCTGCTGCAATGCGCATTGTGGGACCACGCCCGCGATGCCGGCCTGGTCCCGGCAAACGGCGCGGGCAAGGAGGCGAAGTGAGCGCGCACAAGGACATCGATTGCGCGGAGGCGGTGCGCCAGCTCCTCGCCTATCTCGACGGCGAGCTGGCGCCCGAGCGGCAGGCGGCGATGAAGCGGCATCTCGACCATTGCCGGGGCTGCTGCTCGCGGGCAGACTTCGAGCTGGCGCTGAAACGCCGGCTGGCCGAGCTCGGCCGCGAAGCCGCTCCGGCGACGCTGCGGGCGCGGCTGAAGGCGGTGCTGGACGGCTTCTGAGGGGGAACGAGGGGCGGGAGACGCGGCGTGGTGGCCATCCTCGGTTACGACAAGGAACGGATCGCCGCCGCGGTGCGCGACATGTACAGCGCGGTCGCCTGCTTCCCCGAGCGCCAATACCATTTCCCCACCGGGCGCGAGGCCTGCCGCCTGGTCGGCTACCCCGACGACTGGCTGGATGCGCTGCCGCCGACGGCGGTCGAATCGTTCGCCGGCGTCGGCTTCCCCTTCCGCGCCGAGGCCGTCGGCCCCGGCCAGCGCGTGCTCGACGTCGGCTCCGGCTCGGGCACCGACGCGCTGGCGGCCGGCCGCCTGATCGGCCCGGCCGGGCGGGTCTACGGCCTCGACATGACGCCGGCGATGCTGGCCAAGTTCGCCGCCAACATCGCCGCGGCGGGCGCGGCCAATGTCGAGCCGGTGGAAGGCGACGCCTCGGCCATCCCGCTCGAAACGGCAAGCGTCGACGCCGTGACCAGCAACGGCGTCCTCAACCTGGTGCCCGACAAGGCCGGCGCCTTCGCCGAGATCTTCCGCGTGCTCAAGCCCGGCGGGCGGGCCCAGATCGCCGACATCGCGGTGGCGCGGCCGGTGAGCGCCAAGAGCGCCGCCGACCCCAAGCTCTGGGCCGAATGCGTGGTCGGCGCCCTGGTCGAGGACGACTATCTCGAGCTCTTGCGCGGCGCCGGGTTCGAGGACGTGCGCGTGCTGCGCCGCTTCGACTATTTCGCCGCCAGCGCCAGCGCCGACACCCGCAAGGTGGCGGCAGCTTTGGGCGCGCATTCGGTCGAACTCGCCATGCGCAAGCCGGGCGGCTGAGCCGCGCCCCCTACACCGTCTCCTCGAAGATTTCGCGGCCGATGAGCATGCGGCGGATTTCCGAGGTGCCGGCGCCGATCTCGTAGAGCTTGGCGTCGCGCAACAGCCGCCCGGTCGGGAAGTCGTTGATGTAGCCGTTGCCGCCGAGCAGCTGGATCGCGTCGAGCGCCACCTGGGTCGCCTTCTCGGCGGCGTAGAGGATGGCGCCGGCGGCGTCCTTGCGCGTGGTCTGGCCGCGGTCGCAGGCGCGGTTGACGGCGTAGACGTAGGCGCGGCAGGCGTTCAGCGTCGTGTACATGTCGGCGATCTTGCCCTGCACCAGCTGGAAGGCGCCGATCGGCTGGCCGAACTGCTGGCGCTCGTGGACATAGGGCACCACCACGTCGAGGCAGGACTGCATGATGCCGAGCGGCCCGGCGGCGAGCACGGCCCGCTCGTAGTCCAGCCCGCTCATCAGCACGTTGACGCCGCGCCCGACCGCGCCGAGCACGTTCTCCTCGGGCACCTCGCAGTCCTGGAAGATCAGCTCGCCGGTGTTCGAGCCGCGCATGCCGAGCTTGTCGAGCTTGGGCCCGGTCGAGAAGCCCTTGAACCCCTTCTCGACCAGGAAGGCGGTGATGCCGCGCGGGCCGGCGGCGGGGTCGGTCTTGGCATAGACCACCAGCACGTCGGCGTCGGGGCCGTTGGTGATCCACATCTTGGTGCCGTTGAGCGCGTAGCGGTCGCCCTTGCGGTCGGCGCGCAGCCGCATCGACACCACGTCCGAGCCGGCGCCGGGCTCGCTCATCGCCAGCGCGCCGACATGCTCGCCGGAGATCAGCTTCGGCAGGTAGCGCCGCTTCTGCGCCTCGTTGCCGTTGCGGCGGATCTGGTTGACGCAGAGATTGGAATGGGCGCCGTAGGAGAGACCGACCGAGGCCGAGCCGCGGCTGATCTCCTCCATCGCCACCGCGTGCTCGAGATAGCCGAGCCCGGCGCCGCCATATTCCTCCTCGACCGTGACGCCGAGCAGGCCGAGACCGCCCATCTTGCGCCAGAGGTCCGTCGGGAAGGAATTGACGCGGTCGATCTCGGCGGCGCGCGGCGCGATCTCGTCGGCGCTGAAGCTGCGCACGCTGTCGCGCAGCATGTCGGCGGTCTCGCCGAGGCCGAAATCGAGCATGGCAAGCTGGTTGGCGGGCATCGCGGGGCTCCCTGCGGTGTTGGCTGGCTTCTCTTACGCCGAAGCCGGCGGCGGCGGAATACGGCTCAGGCTTTCAGGCGGGCGAGCGCGCGCTCGCGCACTTCCTCGGGCAGCGGGCAGGCCTGGCGGCTGGCGCGGTCGAGATGGACGCCGACCAGCTCGCAGGTCGCGGCCGGTTCGCTCTCCGTGCCGGCGGCCATCAGGTGCTCGGAACGGATCGCCTTGCCGCGCACTTCGAGCACGCGCGAGCGGATGGTCACCGTGTCGCCGGCGAGCAGCTCGCGCCGGTAGCGCAGCGTCTGCTCGAGCGCCACCATGCCGCGGCCGTGGTCGCGAAAATAGTCGCCGGTCAGGCCGAACTCGGCGAGCAGCTTCCAGGTCGCCTCGTCGAACTTGCCGACATACCACATCACGTTCAGG
>CAYTWJ010000110.1:0-9326 GCA_964442055.1 uncultured Rhodospirillaceae bacterium
ACCCGCAGCGAGACCGCGCCGCAGCCCTCGCCGATGGCGCGCACCCGGCCGAGCAGGTCGTCGACCTCGGCGGCGGGGCCGTCGAGCTCGACGATCATCAGCGCCTCGACGTCGCGCGGATAGCCGGCATGCACGAAGTCCTCGGCGGCGTGGATCGCCGGCCGGTCCATCATCTCCATGCCGGCGGGGATGATGCCGGCGCCGATCACCTTGCCGACGAAATCGCCCGCCGCCTCGTTGGAGGGGAAGCCGACCAGCAGCGCGCGCTGGGTCTCGGGGCTGCGGAGGATGCGCACCGTCACCTCGGTGATGACGCCCAGGAGCCCCTCCGAGCCGCAGACCACGCCGAGCAGGTCGTAGCCCGCCGCGTCGAGATGCTTGCCGCCGAGGCGGACCACCTCGCCCGACATCAGCGCCAGCTCGACACCGAGGATGTTGTTGGTGGTGAGCCCGTACTTGAGGCAGTGCACGCCGCCCGAATTCTCGGCGACGTTGCCGCCGATGGTGCAGGCGATCTGGCTCGACGGATCGGGCGCATAGTAGAAGCCGTGGGCCTCGACCGCCCTGGTGATGCCGAGATTGGTCACGCCGGGCTGCGCCACCACGCAGCGGTTGACCAGATCGACGTCGAGGACGCGGTTGAACTTGCCCATGCCGAGCAGCAGCCCGTCGGCGAGCGGCAGGGCGCCACCCGAGAGCGAGGTGCCGGCGCCGCGCGGCACCACCTTGATGCCGAGCCGGTCGCACAGGCGCAGGATGCGCGCCACCTGGTCGGTGGTCTCGGGCAGGACGGCGACCAGCGGCGGCTGGCGGTAGGCGGTGAGGCCGTCGGTCTCGTAGGCCTTGAGCGAGCGCTCGTCGACGATGACCGCCTCTTCCGGCAGGATCTCGAGCAAGGCGGCGACCAGGCGCGGGCGTGCCGCGATCGCCGCCTGGTCGGGTTTCGGCATCAGCATGTCGGCTTCGCCGGCCGTTAGCGCCGGCTTCCTCCCCGGCAAAGGATAAGGCGCCGTAGGCGCGCGGCAACCGCTTTGTCCGGCTAGGTATGGCGAGGGGCCGCGCGCCGGCGCGGCCGCGGCGGCCTCAGCCCTGGCGGGCCTTGAAGCGGGGGTTGCTCTTGTTGATCACGTAGACCCGGCCCTTGCGGCGGATCACGCGGCAGTCCCGGTGGCGCTTCTTGGCCGATTTCAACGAGTTGACGACTTTCATGCGAACGCTCCTCGGACCCCGGTCTGCCGGCGGGTCGCGGCGAGGCGGGGACCATAAAGGCGCGACCCGGCGCTGTCAACCACCGCCGGGCATGCGGGCATAGCAGCGGAAAACCGCCATCTCGCCGCTCTCGAGCGCCGCCAGGCGGCGCCCCCAATGCTCGGCCTCGCTGACCAGCCAGGGCCGCCAGACTTCGGCATCCGGATCGCCTTTCATCGCCTGCGCCATCGACGCGAAGGCGGCCAGCGCCGCCGCCCGATAGTCGGCCGAAATGTCCTCCATGACGCGCACCTCGAGGCCGATCCGTTCCAGCATGTCGCGGAGCTCCTGGGGCGACCGGAGATGCGGCTCGACCGGCTCGTGTGCCGCCCAAACCCTCAGCGCGGTGGCGTCGGGCGCGCCGAGGCGCAGGTAGTCGGAAAGGCTGATCTGGGCGCCGCCACGCAGGAAACGGCGCAAACGCGCGAACAGGGCCGGCTTGTCGGCGACGGTGAACAACGCCTCCTTCGCCACCACGGCGTCGATGCTCGCCGGGCGCAGGTCGAGCCCGGCGAAGGGCACGCACTTGATCACCGCCCGCTTGGCCAGGCCCTCGCGCGCCGAGGCGTCGACGGCGGCGGCGGCGAGCTCCGCATCGGGCTCAAAGCCGGTGACCCACAGACCGGCTTCCCGCGCCAGCAGGCGCGCAATCCCGCCCAGGCCGGCGCCGAGTTCGATCACCGTCATGGCGGGGGTCAGATGCAGCGGCTCGGTGAGCCGGTGCACGGCACCGACGCCGCCCGGCGTGACCATGCCGGCACCGAACAGGCGCTCGACCAGCTGCCGGCGCCGCTCCGGCCAGCCGGCGATGGTCGGCGGTTCGGCGGCAGGCGCCGGCGGCAGCACGGCGGCGGGCGCCACCGACGGCCGTGCAGGCTCGTTGGCGCCTTCCCACCAGGCATGCAGCCGCGCCCGCCACGAGCCCCTGCCCGGATAGCCGGCGGAATCGGATGGCGGGGGAATGATCCTGTTGCCAACCGCCATGGATGCGTCGTCATTTGCGATGGATTGCGGTTCTGCGACCTTGGCAGCCGGGGGTTAATCCGGGGTAAACTGCCGCCCCGCGACCTGGCCAAGTTCAGAGTGACAGGGAGGAGACCCATGCGCGATCGTGCCCCGGCGCCCCTCGTGGCCTGCCGCCGCATCCTGGCGACGGTCGGACTGGCAATCGCCCTTGCTTGCGGCCCGGCGGCGGCGCAGACATCGGTCACCCTCAAGCCGGCGGAGGCCGCGCCGCCCGATATCAAGCCCGGGCTCAGCAGCCATTACGTCTATGGCGACTTCCGCCATGTCGACGCCATGCCGAGCGTCGAGGAAGCCAGGAGGTCCGGCCGGCCCGGCAAGCCGATCCTGCAGATCAACCAGCGCTCGAACACCGGCGAGCTCTATGAGAGCGGCGTGACGCAGCTCTTCGGCATCGTCATGAGCGGCTACATCAAGCTCGATGCCGCCGGGCAGTACGCCTTCGCCGCCAAGTCGAACGACGGCATTCGCGTCCATCTCGGTGGCCAGCGCATCCTCGACGATCCGGACATCCATTCCGACCGCTTCTCGATGCCGGCGCTGGTGCAGGTCCCGGCGCCGGGCTGGTACCCGATTGCCGTGCAGTACTTCCAGCGCAAGTACACCGCCGCACTCGAGCTGCACTGGCAGCCGCCGGGCAAGAACGACATGAGCCTGGTGCCCGCCGAAGCCTTCGGCCACGCGGCGAGCACGGCCACTAACTAGCGGCGCCGGCCGACAGATTCCGCTGCTTTCCCGCGCGATTCCGACGAGGCCGGCGCGAGGGACGGCTTTTTTCAAGACACGACCGCACGCTGGGTCGGGTCTGTGGGCGCGGTCTTGAGCGGATTCGGTCTGGCAGCCGGCCACGACATCACAGGCAGTTGAGGGCGGCCGGGGTTGCCAGCCCCGGCCGCTCCGCCTAGCCTTGGGCCGATGACGCAGCCGACCGACGAGGCCGCGCGGCGCTATGGAGTTGTGCGCGCGATGACCGATGCGCTCGCCGCCGGGCTGAGCGCCGAGGACATGGCCATCCAGTCGATGCCAGACGTCAGCCCGACGAAGTGGCACCTGGCGCATACCAGCTGGTTCTTCGAGACGCTCGTGGCCGCGCCCTATATCGAGGGCCACACACCGTTCGACGAGCGGTTCGGCTTCTGTTTCAACTCCTATTACGAGGCGCTCGGGGCGCGCCAGCCGCGGCCCGAGCGGGGCCTCCTGTCGCGGCCCTCGATTGACGAGGTGCGGCGCTATCGCGCGCATGTCGACGAGCGGGTGCTGCGGCTGATCGCGAGCGGCGGCGGCAACCGCTGGCCCGAGATCGCCGCGCGTCTCGAGCTTGGCCTGCAGCACGAGCAGCAGCATCAGGAGCTGATCCTGATGGACATCAAGCACGTGTTCTCCTGCAACCCGTTCCCGCCGGCCTACCGGCCACGCCGCGAGAAGGCGAAGGCGACAGCCGCGCCGCTGGCCTGGTTCGCCTATCCGGGCGGGCTGCACGAGATCGGCCATCGCGGCGACGGCTTCGCCTTCGACAACGAGGAGCCGCGGCATCGCGTCTGGCTCGAACCCTACCGCCTCGCCTCGCGGCCGGTCACCGCCGGCGAGTATGCCGAGTTCATCGCCGACGGCGGCTATCGCCGGCCCGAGTTCTGGCTCTCCGACGGCTGGGCGACGGTGCGGGCGCAAGCCTGGCAGGCGCCGCTCTATTGGCGGGTGGCGGACGGCGGCTGGGCGCTCTTCACCCTGCACGGCATCGAGCCGCTCGATCCCTCGGTGCCGGTCTGCCACGTCAGCTATTACGAGGCCGCCGCCTATGCCGCCTGGGCGGGCAAGCGGCTGCCGACGGAAGCGGAATGGGAGGTCGCGGCGGCGGCGCTCAAGCCGAGCGGGCATTTCCTTGCCGACGCGGACAACGAGCTGCATCCGCGCGCCAGCCCGGCCGCCGACGGCGCCCCGGCGGCGATGTTCGGCGACGTCTGGGAATGGACGTCGAGCGCCTATTCGCCCTATCCCGGCTTCCGCGCGGCTCCGGGCGCGATCGGCGAATACAACGGCAAGTTCATGGTCGGGCAGATGGTGCTGCGCGGCGGCGCCTGCGTCACCCCCGCCGGGCATCTGCGCGCCAGCTACCGCAACTTCTTCCCGCCGGCGGCGCGCTGGGTCTTCGCCGGCATCCGCCTCGCCGAGGACGGATCGGCATGACGCTGCACGATCTCGAGCCGACGACCGAGACCTTCGCCAGCGCGGTGCTGCGCGGCCTCGGCCGCCGGCCCAAGCAGATCCCGCCGCAATACTTCTACGACGACGAGGGCTCGCGCCTGTTCGAGGCGATCTGCGAGCTCGACGAATATTACCCGACCCGCGTCGAGACCGCGCTGCTCGCCCGCCATGCCGCCGACGTCGCGGCGACAATCGGGCCGCGCTGCCAGCTGATCGAGCTCGGCAGCGGCGCCAGCCGCAAGGTGCGCCTGCTGCTCGACGCTCTCGAGCGGCCGCAGGCCTACGTCGCGGTCGACATTTCGGTCGAGCAGCTGATGCGCGCGGCGGCGGCGATCGATGCCGACTATCCGCGGCTTGCCGTGACTGCGGTCTGCGCCGACTATACCCGGCCCTTCGTCCTGCCCGAGCGCGCTGCCGGCCGGCGGCTGGCCTTCTTCCCCGGCTCGACCATCGGCAACCTGGAGCCCGAGGCGGCGATCCGCTTCATGCGCCAATGCCGCGAACTGGTCGGCGCCGACGGCGCGCTCTTGATCGGCGTCGACACCAAGAAGGACGAGCGGCTGCTGCACGCGGCCTACAACGACGCCAAGGGCGTCACCGCCGCCTTCAACCTCAACCTGCTGGCGCGCCTCAATCGCGAGCTGGACGGCGATTTCGACCTCGCCGCCTTCCGCCACCACGCCTTCTACGACCGGCGGCTGGGCCGCATCGAGATGCACCTGGTGAGCACCCGCGCCCAGAAGGCGGCGGTCGCCGGCACGGCCTTCGCGTTCGCCGCGGGCGAAAGCATCCATACCGAGAATTCCTACAAGTACGCGCCGGCCGAATTTCAGGCGATGGCGCGGCGGGCGGGATGGCGGCCGGCGGCCGCATGGACCGACGCGGCCGGGCTGTTCAGCATCCATTACCTCGCGGCGGCGTAGGCCGCGGCCGGTTCAGCCGGCGAGCTTGAGCTGGGTCACCAGGCCGGTGCCGGGCAGCTCGCCGATCTTGGCGTCGGCGAGGACGACCTGGCGCAGGTTGGCGCCGGAGAAGTCGGCGCCGCGCAGGTCCGCGCCGGAAAAATCGGCGCCGATCAGGTTGGCGCCGCGGAAATCGGCGGCGGCGAGCAGCGCGCCCTGGAAGCGGGCGCGCACCAGCACGGCGAGCTCGAACTTGGCGGCGGCGAGCACCGCGCCGGCGAAATCGCGCTCGGTCAGGTCGAGGCGCGAGAAGTCCGCCTGATTGCCCTCGCGCCCGTCGGTCTCGAACCAGCGCATGTGCTCGACGATCCGCTGGCGCAGCGCTTCGGCGTCGACCGCGGTCTGGCGGTTGGACTTGGCGCGCGAGATGTCGATGCCCTCGAGGGTGTTGCCCTGGAAGGACGCGCCCTGCAGGTCGGCGTCCATCAGCTGCGCGCCGCGCAGCTGGACGTCGACGAGCTCGGCGCCGCGGAAATTCGCCGACCGCAGGTCGGCGCCGCGCAGATCGACGCCTTCGAGGACGGCGCCGCTGAAATCGGCGCTCTTCAGCTTCGAGTGCATCATGTTGGTGCCGCGCAGAATGGCGCCGCAGAAGCTCGAGCCGGTCGTTTCGCTGATCACCGTCTTGTGGCCGCGCACCACCATGCCGTCGCGCAGATCGGCGCCGGCCAGCTTGGTGCCGGACAGGTTGGCCTGCTCGAAGGTGGCGCCGCGCAGGTCGGCGCGCTCGAAGTCCGCCTCGCTGAGATCGGCGCCGTCGAAGCGGGCGCCGAAGATGTTGGCGCTGCGGAAGATCGACTTGCGCATGTCGGCCTTGGAGAAATCGCCGGCGACGAACTCGGCCGTCGAGAAGTCCATGCCGCGGAAATCGAGGCCGCTGAGATCGCAGGTGCGCAGCACGGCTTTCTGCCCGTCGCGCATGCCGCGCACCAGGCGCAAATGCAGCTCGTGCAGCCGCGCCAGCACCGGCTGGGTGATGCGGACATTGCTCAAGACGCCGGGGGGATCGGCATTCGGCCGGTTGGAAGAACTCATTCTGCCCTCCTGGACGGGCGCGGCATCCGACATGCCGGGCCCCGTCCGCAAAGAATAAAACTATGCCCTTCGTATACCCCTCGCCGATAAAACACCGCATAAAGGTGAACTATTCATTTAACGACGTGGTAAAAGGCCATGATATAGTTTGCATAAAATGCGCAACGGATTGTATTTTACATATTTCCAAGATGTTTTTGGCGCCGCGATCGAGAAACTATTGGTATTTCCATGCGATCGACGCGGGGATCTAGCGCGCGCCGCGGCCCGGCGGCACGGTGCTAGGATCGTCCGACAGGGCAGCCATGCCAAGGCGACAGGGCTTGAGACGGCACGGAGGACAGCGATGGGCGGGCCGATCAGGGGCGACGACGGAGTGCTGGTGGTCATCGACGTGCAGAACGACTTCTGCCCGGGCGGCGCCCTGGCGGTGCCCGATGGCGATGCCGTGGTGCCCGTCATCAACCGGCTGGCGCCGCATTTCGCCCATATCGTGATGACCCAGGACTGGCACCCGCCGGGACATCTCTCCTTCGCCTCGAGCCATGCCGGCCGCAAGCCCTTCGAGACGACCCGGGCCGCCTACGGCCCGCAAGTGCTGTGGCCGGACCATTGCGTGCAGGGCACCAGAGGCGCGGCCTTCCACGACCGCCTTGCTCTGGGCCGCTGCGAGCTGATCCTGCGCAAGGGCTTCCGCCGCGAGATCGATTCCTACTCGGCCTTCTTCGAGAACGACCGCACGACGCCGACCGGCCTCGGCGGCTATCTCGCCGAGCGCGGCCTGCGCCGCCTCTGGCTGGTCGGCCTGGCCACCGATTTCTGCGTGCACTACAGCGCCGTCGACGCCCGTCGGCTCGGCCTCGAAGTGACGGTGCTGACCGATGCCTGCCGGGCCATCGACCTCGACGGCTCGCTGGCCGCGGCACTGGAGGCGATGCGCGCGGCCGGCGTCTCGCTCGGCCAGGCCGCCGCGCTCGCCGCCTGAGGCCGGCTCAGGCCGGCAGCGGTATCTCCTGCACCTTCTTCGGCACGTCCCAGCCGCGCTGCACGGCGGGACGCGCGGCGATGGTCAAATACCAGCGCTTGACGTTGGGATAGTCGTTGAGGTCGATGGTCTGCCAGTCGTAGCGGGCGACCCACGGCCAGATCGCCATGTCGACGATCGAGTAGTCGTCGACGACGTAGGCGCGCCCGTCGAGCCGCCGGTCGAGCACGCCGTAGATGCGCTTCGCCTCGGCCAGGTAGCGCTCCTCGGCGTAGGGCGCCTTGCCGGGGTTGTATTTCACGAAGTGATGGACCTGGCCGAACATCGGCCCGACGCTGCCCATCTGGAACATCAGCCATTCCATCGCCGCCCAGCGCCGCCCGGCGTCGGTCGGCATGAAGCGGCCGGTCTTGTCGGCGAGGTAGAGCAGGATCGCGCCCGATTCCATCATCGCGATGCCGGTGTCGTCGTCGACGATGGCCGGGATCTTGTTGTTCGGGCTGATACGCAGGAATTCCGGCGCGAACTGCTCGCCCTTGCCGATATCGACGGCGTGGACCCGGTAGGGCAGCCCGGTCTCCTCGAGCATGATGGAGACCTTGCGGCCATTGGGCGTCGTCCAGGTGTAGAGATCGATCACGCGTCCTCCGTGCGGCTGGCCGGCGCCCCGCGCCGGCGCTTGATCATGCCCGAGGCGCGGGGCAAAGTGCCACCTTTCACGCGCGCCACTGCCGGTGCCGCCGTCATGAGGAGAAGCATGAAGTACGCCGTTCCCGCTCCGCCGACGCCGTCGCTGCCGATCGTCGGCAGCGACGAGCGCTTCCCGGTCCGCCGCATCTATTGCGTCGGGCGCAACTATGCCGCGCATGCGCGCGAGATGGGCCACGACCCCGACCGCGAGCCGCCCTTCTTCTTCATGAAGCCGGCCGACGCGGTGACGCCGCCGGAAGCGGGCTTCCCCTATCCGCCGCAGTCGAAGAACGTGCACCACGAGTTCGAGCTGGTGGTGGCGATCGGCAAGGGCGGGCGCGACATCCCCGTCGCGCGCGCGCTCGAGCATGTGTTCGGCTATGCCGCCGGGCTCGACATGACGCGGCGCGACCTGCAGGAGCAGTCGAAGAGCATGGGCCGCCCCTGGGAGACCGGCAAGGCCTTCGACCATTCGGCGATCTGCGGGCCGCTGCGGCGCGCCGGCGAGGTCGGCCACCCTGGCAAGGCCAAGCTTCGCCTCGAGGTGAACGGCAAGGTCGTGCAGCAGGCCGACGTGAGCCAGCTGATCTGGAGCGTCGCCGAGATGATCTCCTATCTCTCCGGCCTGTTCGAGCTGGCGCCCGGCGACCTGATCTACAGCGGCACGCCGGCCGGCGTCGGCCCGGTGCAGCGCGGCGACGTCATGCACGGCGTCATCGAGGGGATCGGCGAGATCACCGTCAAGGTGCGCTGACGCGGCGCACGCCGCGCCGGGCAGCCATGCCGCGGGCGAGCTCGGCCAGATCGGCGGCGAGCAGTCGCAGCCGGGCGATCGGCAGCACGACGCCGTTTTCGATCGCAAGGTGGCGCCGCTGCTGGCGCGCGAAGCGCACCAGGATGCCGCCGCCGACGCGCCCGATGCGGCCGCTGCTGCGGCCGCGGGCGAGCACCGCGCGGACGGCTTCGGCCAGCCGCTCGTCCTCGGCATGCTCGGCGGCGAGCTGCCCCAGCAGGGGCTCGACCTCGTCCTCGGGCGGACAACGCCGGCGCAGCAGCGGATATAGGCCCTCCTCCTCGTCACGGAGGTGCAGGGCGAGATCCTCGACCAGGAAGGCGGCGAGTTCGGCGGCGAGCGGCGCGGAAACCTTCCGCGCGGCGGCGATCGCCTCGATCCGGTTGCA